>NZ_JBFRDK010000064.1:0-30931 GCF_052113545.1 Paenibacillus sp. TAF43_2 | reverse complement strand
GCCGAAGGAATTGGAGGAAGCCTCCTATATTGACGGGGCGGGGTATTTTAGAACCTTTTTTCAAATTATGCTGCCGATGGCTCGATCCGGTATGATTCCCATTTTGATTATGAATGCTTTGAACAATTGGAATGAGTACATTATGGGGACGATCTTCGTGAATGAGCCTTCCAAGTACACACTGCCTGTTGGAATTGCGATCATGCAAGGGGAGATGCAGTACCGAACCGAATGGGGGCCATTGTTCGCTGGACTGTTAATTTCAATGGTGCCTGTTGTACTCATCTATGCTTTTTTTCAAAGATATATTGTAGCTGGAATAACTGCTGGTGCGGTAAAATAATGATTGCGTGCGACAAACAATCGGCTTTGGGCGAAACATTTTGCCTAGAGGCGGTTGTTTTTTATATTAAGATGACATGTTTTTTAGGATTGAATCGTGTTCGTTATCTCATGTTTGGATAAAAAACTCGCATGAGAATGGACATTGTATCCCAAAACCATAATGATATAATTGCTCATGAACGAAATGAGAATGATAATCAATGAAAACATTTCGTTACGACAATACATATACAGGAGTGGGTAAAATATGTTTCGGCATACAGGTTCACGCAGCATTATCGTAAGGGGTCTCATTTCTCTACTGATTGTTTTCATCGCACTCACGGCATGCAGCACACCGCAAGAAGAGAAGAAAGACGCAGCGAACAAAGGAAATGCTGTGAATACGCAAACAGACAAAGCCGCAGAGAATGATAAAGAAGTGAAAACGAGTGAGAACGAAACACGCGTAGTGAAGGATTTTTTTGGTGACGTTGAAATTCCGGTTAAACCAAAGCGAATAGCTGCTATCTATTTGGAAGATTATTTAGTCACGCTTGGCGTGGAGCCTGTTGTACAGTGGTACCATCCGATGTGGGGCAAACAGGAATATTTGAATTTAGACGTTCCTCCATTTGATATAACAGGAAGCATTGAAGCACTGCTGGATGCAGAACCGGATCTTATTATTACAGATGGTTTTGTAGATGAAGCTATCTATGAAAAATACTCTAAGGTAGCACCAACCTTTCGCATGCCTGACGACATTTTGATGAGCAGCTCCTCCGATGTTCTTCTTAAGATTGCTGATCTAATTGGTGAACAAGAGAAAGCCGAGAAGCTGGTGAAGGACTACGAGCAGCAAATCGTGGATACAAAAAGCAAGCTGAAAGCAGCAATTGGAGAAGAATCAGTTGCTGTGTTGCGACTTAATATCGGCGAGACTGACCTCAATCTTCTTGGAATTAAGAACAAATTTGTTGGTTCTATCCTTTACAAAGAATTAGGCTTAACTCCGCCAAAGATGGTTGCGGATATGGAAGCCTTTATTGAAACGATCTCCATGGAGAAGCTTCCTGATCTTAAAGCGGACCATATCATTATTTTAACTTCAAATGGATCTTGGTCATCGGCCGAAAATCAAGAATCCATTAAAAATCTATTCGATAGTCCCATTTGGCAAAGCGTTCCTGCTATAAAGAAAGGAAATGTTTATCAAGTGGATCGGACTTATTGGCAGACGGGCGCTTTCACGGCTAACCAACTCAAGATTAAAGATTTGGAAAAAGTTTTGCTGAAGTAACCTTCGCGCTGCGAATACAATTTTATCGGAAGAGCATTTCAACGAACAGTTGAAGTGCTCTTCTTTATCGTTTATAGTAATTTTATTGATAATCATTCTCAAGTAAAGGAGGGCTTATGAATTTATGCAAGAGATAAACGCCAATACGAATACATCTCCAAGCAAAATCTATCGCTTAATCGGAGTGAAATATAAGGAATCTGTACCTCATGAACAACAAAAAGCGAGAAAAAATGATTGCTATCGATTGTTTGTTATTATGGACGGGAGAGGGCGCCTCGTTCTAGATGGATGCGGTTATCAGCTCGAGCGCGGCAAATGTTTTATTTCTGAGCCAGGGGCAACCATTATAAATGAAGTCGGCAGCAGCGGACTCATTCATTATGAACTGAGCTTTGAGATTGTTTACATTGAAAAAGATGGTCGGGACGCTTCGAATAGCGAATGGAGTACTTCATTTCCATGTACAGGAGAAGTGGTGTGCCATCCATTTTCCCAGTGCTTGGAGTGGGTTGAGAGGCTATATAGCTTTAGCTTATCAGACACTAGTGATGAGCTGGACGATTTGGATCAACAAATATGTTTTCAACAATTGCTCCGGCATATTCTCAAGCACAATCTGACCAGTTCTCATGCCCAGAGCAGTCGGAAAGCGGTTGAAGCTACAATTGATCGGCTATACCATGACTATCGCAACGAATGGTCGGTGGGCCAGCTGGCTAATTTGACCGATGTTGGCCGTACACACTATTCGCGTTTGTTCAAAGAGATAACGGGTCAGTTGCCGCTGCAGTACTTATCCGGCATTCGAATGAATCAAGCGAAGCACCTGCTGCAAGCAACCGATGATCGTTTGTCCGATATTGCACAGAACGCCGGATTTGGCGATGAGTTTTATTTTAACCGCCGCTTCAAGAAGACGGTCGGCATATCGCCAGGGCAATACCGAAGGCATTACCGAGAGGAGATTCGTGTATTCGCACCGTTTCTTGAAGATTTTCTGGTAGCGCTTGGCGTTACGCCTATCCTGCAGTGCTCCATAACGAATTGGGGAAAACAGTCATATTTGGGGCTTGAGCATATTCCCGCAATTGAGATTTCCGATAAATATGCTGCTCAGCTGCCGGTAAAGCCGGACTTTATTTTGGTAGACAACGGCTTTCCAGATAAATGGGACCATCATCTCTTGGAGGAACAGGCTCCGCTCTACAAAATGTCCAATGAGGGGGAAGATTGGCAGGAGACTTTGCGAATCATGGCAGATCTAATTGGGAGAGGAAAAAACGTAAAGGTCGTTGATATTATAGCGAAGTATGAAAAAAAAGCAGAAGCTGCTCGGAAAAAGCTTCGCCCGATTCATCATCAAACGACCGTTTTTCTGCGAATTCAAGCCAATGGAATATTGCTGTACGGCGGTCCGGATAAGGGATACACGGGGCCCGTTCTCTATAGTGACCTTGGAATGACGCCTCATCCGCTTGTAAAGCAATTGACAAAGAGCACAAGGACAGCCGTGCTAACACCAGAATTGCTCGCGCAGATTGATGCCGATAATGTGTTCGTCACTTTTGAAATTTCAGAACAAGAGAAAAGGAAGCTTTACGCGACGCCCCATTGGAAATCGCTTCCCGCAGTACGTCATAACCGTGTATTCGAGGTTGATTTTCTGAGCTGGATGAATTACGGCGTCCTCGCCCATAGCCTGAAAATCGATGATGTCCTGCGGGCGCTTGGCTAGATATGGAAGAGTGTGAAGGAGGCTGAAACGATTATAAAAAGTACAAAAAAACGGTGTTTAAACAAAAAATAAGCCAGCTTAAGGACTTCGCATGAGTCCAATAAGCTGGCTTATTTTCAATTATTCGTCTTATAGATGAAGCTCGGCAGTCAAGACGGCAGTCCCTCGCGGCATTTTACCGAAAGCATCTGGTTCTTGAGTAATCGCGATTTGATCATAACCCTTCAAATTCTGGTCGAGTGTGAAATACAAGCCGCCTTTTCCATCCACCGGGTAGAAGGTTCCTGCGTTTACGACGTCCTGGCCTTTCTTCATCAGCCATACCTGGAATGCTTCGTTTTCCTTGATTTGCGGAAGCTTCTCGGCCTGCACGAGCAGATGTGTTCCCTTGCTGTCAATGACGATGGTAGCGAGGCCTTGGGCAATAATATTTTGTGCCGCAGAGCTTAAGCTGACAGCCTGATTCGTCTGCAAGCCCTGTGGAGGCTCATTCATCTGGGCGAGCGTGAGCTCATTACTGAGGTCTGACACCTGATCTCTTAATGTGAAAATATACACGCATAATAGAAGCACCGCTGCCGCAAGCCCGATATTTAACCAGCTATTGTAGTTTCGACGCTTTGCCTCGTCTTGAGTTACGGAGAGGGGGCGCTCTGCGTTTTCGGGTTCTTGAGTTGGAATAGCAGACTTAGGTTGTTCGAATGGCTGTGCACCCGTCTCTTGTGACTGTAAAATAGAACCGAGAATCCGATCCTTCATTCCTGTAGGAACGGCGACTGGCTCGGACGATAGCGGCAGCATATCGACGATTTCTTTAAGCTCCGCGACTTGCTCGGTGCATGCCGCACAAGATTTAAGATGCTGTTCGAAAGCTTTAGTTTCCTCTTCATCAAGACCGCCAAGCGCATACATTTCCACATCATCGCATAGATTTGTTTCTTGTTTCATAACTTTGCCCCTCCTCTCCGATACCTTCAAGCTGCAACTTCAGTGCTTTCATGGCTAGCCTAACTCTACTTTTAACCGTTCCGAGCGGAATGTCGCAGTTCACGGACACTTCCTGCTGCGTATATCCGCCAAAATAAATAAGTTCGACGACTTGATGCYGATCTTGGCTTAAATTCCGCATTGCCTCACGGACCTGTTCGCCAATGACCTTGGTTTCCACGGCAGTCTCTGTGTCCGCCGAGTCGTCCGGCGTTCGGTTTAATTGCTCCGTCTCAACAACCTGCTGCGCAGTTCGAGTTTGCTTTCGCCTTAATCCATCTATCGCTATATTTCTAGTTAACGTAAACATCCAGCTGGATAGCTTACCTTGATCCTCGTCATACTTCTCTGCTGCGTTCCATATTCGCAAGAATAGCTCCTGCAATATTTCTTCTGCCAGCATGGAATCTTTAACGATTCGGTAGGCGAATGTGTACATGGGACGTTCATATCTTTCGTATATAAGCTGCAAAGCAATAGAATCTTTGCGGGCAATACGCTTCATTAATTGTAAATCCGTCAGTTCATCCGACATACTAGAGCTGTTCCCCCTTTACACACCCCCTCATTATAATATAAAAGTCCTGTTCCGGTATAGATTTACCAGAACAGGACAAGTTTGCTGCGAGTTTCGGGATGGGGTTACATCTACATTGCTTTAGTCAATGTGATTGACCAGTCAGCCTTGTTCCAATTCAGGTCCCAACCAAGCAATTCCGCGATGAAACGAAGAGGAACTTGTGTACGGCCTTTGTGAACGAATACGGAAGCGTCAAGCTTGACGTTTTTTCCATTAACACTAGCCATATCTTTGCCCAGCCAGAAGACAACCTTGTCGTCACCTACTTTTACTTCAACCGTGCTTGTGGTTGGATTCCATTTCAAATCGGCGCCAAGTGCCGTAGTCAATGTTCTTAGCGATACGAATGTCGTTCCGTTCTTAAGGGTTGGCGGAACGTCCATTTTCACATGATTGCCGTTTACTTTAGCAGTGTAACCATTGATTTGAAGCCAAATGGTTTGAACATTGTTCGGGTTTTCCGGTTTTGTTACAGGAGGCTGTACTTTGAATAGTTCCGGCTTCTGAGCTACGATCGCACCGCCCAATGCTTTGCCTACTCCAAACATGAGACTATATCCTTTGTCATAGCTGGCATACAGGCCATTTGCATCTTTGGCTCTATAGAGATCAAATGCTTCAAGTACAAGTCTTTCATGCTCTGCTACAGCAGCCGTTGCGGCCGAAGCGGGAAGCTTGCCTTCTGTGGCAGCGCCAAGGAAATTACCGAAGTCTACAGAAAATTTGCTTAGCTTAGCTCTAGCTTTGGTGCTTGCATCGGTATCTCCGGCAAGAGCTGCCTTCACGATTTCGTCTTGTGCGTTAATATGGTCACCAAGCCAGATTGCCTTGAAGGCATCTCCTCCTGCTGCACCATAAACGGATGCGATAGCAGCTGTCAAGCCTGCTGTATTGGCGTTTTCAGCTTCAACAATCGCGCTGTAGGCTGGAGATTTATCGGAACCTTTTTGCATGCTGAATACAGCAAGGGCATAATGTTCTGCTGCAAGATAGTTTAGAGCTGATCTTAGATCGCCGGCTGGTGTATCGGATTTTGTGCCGTTAAACTTTTCAGGCATTTGAGTGACGATTGCACCTGACAATGCATCACTTATCGTGAACATATAGCTTAAACCTTCACGATATTTGGCAAGCGAGCTCTTGTAGTTGCCGGCGATATAATCGTCGAACACCTGCTGGACCTGCTTCTCATGCGTACGAAGCACCTTTTGCGCTGCCGTTGCAGGCAGCTTGCCTGCGGTTGCAGTTCCTAGGAAGTTACCGAGTTCTACTGCGAACTCTTCAATTTCTTGCGCGACCATCGCTTTATCAGCGGCATTGCCCGTTTTAACAGCTGTAACATAATCCTTGGTATAGTTTAGATGTCCGCTGAAAATACGGTCAAACTCTTTCGCCCCGGCATCTCCATATACGGAAGTGATAGCTGGAATCATATCTTTTGCATTTTTCTCTAAAGCGGCTTGCGCCGCAGCGGCGTCAAACGAGTTGTCGTATTTCTTGATCATCGCATCCACCGCGAGTGTGAAATGCTCCGAAAGCGAGTAGTCCAATGTCGCCCGAAGCTCTACAGCAGGCGTTTCAGATGATGGCGTCAGCGGCTCCGCGGCACTTACGCTAGCCGCACCAGAAAACGCAGGGATTAATAAGGATAAGCTAAGTACAGGGGCAATCAATCTTTTAAGTTTCATGAATCATTCACTCTCCTCATATGGGTTGTTTTCCGTTCCTAATAGGCCTAACGGAGCTAATGAAATTTTGGATCACTATTATTTCGAATTTTTTTTCGAATAACAAAAAGACGGACAAATGAGAAACCATTTGTCCGTCTTTTTTGTTAAATCAATCATTATCCATAGCCTGCTGAATGCGGTGGTTTGGAATGACAAACGACACGGCGGTTCCTTCCTTGGGCTTACTGATTATAGATAAGCCTTGACCATACATTTGAGTCAATCGTCGATTCGTATTGGCAATCCCTATTCCGCCTTTTCCTTTCATCGTTGGACTGAGCAGTTGAATGACCTGTTCTTCATTCATGCCTATGCCATTATCAATGACTTCAACTCGTATGAAGCTGTCCTGGCAATTGATTCGAATATGCAGCGTGCCGCCGTTGTTCTGACTAAGAAGCCCATGTTTGATCGCATTTTCAACCAGCGGCTGTATAGAAAGAGGCGGGATAAGCAAGCTGATGTTGGCATCCACTTCCCATACGATAGTCAACCTGTCCTCGAAACGTTCTTTTTCAATATACAAATAGGCTTCGACAAGCTCCAGCTCGTGAGAAAGCTCAACAAGCTCCCCAGTATTTAAGAAGTCAAAGCTAATCCGTAAAAAGGATACAAAAGAATCGCCTAGATTACGCATCTTGTCTGTATCAATATCGCTTAGCGCCATTAAGGAGTTAAGGGTATTAAACAGAAAATGCGGATGGATTTGTGCCTGAAGATAGGCGGCTTCTAAACGCAAACGTTCATTAATAGACTGCTTCAGCATAGTCAACGCCCTGATTCGGTATTTGAGTTCCAGAGCATCTACAGGCTTGGTAACATAATCATTTGCTCCAGATGCGAATCCGGTATAGATGTCAGCAGGCTGACTACGGGCAGTCAACAGCAAAATGGGGAGCTCCGATACAGAGTATTGCTCCCGTACCTTCTTCGTTAACTCGTAGCCGGACATCTGTGGCATCATAACATCTGCAACTAACAGATCCCACTGCCCACTGCCTAGCAACACTAACGCTTCACGTGCTGAATTGGCTGTTGTAATTTGATATGGCTCGGAAGATAAAATGCCAACAAGCACATTCAGATTAACCGGGTCGTCATCCACTGCAAGAATATTCATTTTCCCATCATTCAGAAATGGCGGGTTAATTGAAGAGATTGCTATTTCGTCGATTGCGATGTCTGGAAAAATCAATCCACTATGGCTTTCTTCTGTTCCTTCCGCTATATGGCGTATAGGAAGCAAGGGCTGTGCTGAAGGTAGGCTGGACATATTGGCAAGCGGTAATTGAAAGCTGAAAACAGAACCTTTGCCAAGCGCAGAGCGAACACTTAGTACTCCGCCATGCAATTCGACCAACTGCTTGCAAATGCTTAAACCAAGCCCAATTCCTCTTCCATCATTAATTCCATAAATCCCTTGTTCATAAGGAAGAAAGACGCGCGCCTGCGTTTCTTTATTCATGCCGACTCCGGTATCGGAGACATGAATGACGGCATTTCCATTTTGAATCTCCGCAGAAATGGTGATTGATCCTTCTTCCGTGTATTTTAGAGCGTTGTGCAATAAGTTGTACAAAATTTGTACAAGCCTTTTCTCGTCTGCCATGACCCAAGGCATCGATTCAGCGATATTCACATGCAGTTGAATAGGTTTGCCTTCGATCATAAATTTCAGCATGCTAACGATGCCAGGTACGATGGACTGAATTTGTAAAGGCTCCTGCTGGAGCACAATTCCGTGCTCCTTCAGCCTTGCTACATCTAGAAGATCACCGAGCATATGCGACATACGGCGGCTTATTCTTATAAGCAGCTCCATATCGTTAACGCTTTTGGTATTCATTTGCCCTCTCTCTTTCGTTACAACGGTTTGAGCAATATTCATAATACCGTGCAGCGGCGTTCGCAGTTCATGTGAAGTATTGGCAAGAAATTGGTCTTTGAGCTTGTCAGCCTTTTTTAACTGTTCGTTCAGCTCTTTGTTTTCCTTCGAGTTACGGAAAAATTGCTTTAACCAGTACGTAGAAAAACCAATGATAGCTGCTATGATATCTATTGGATAATATACAACCGAAACCTGGCTATTTGAGTTGATTAAGCTCCACAGAAAGCTGGACATAACGCCTGCCGCGGATAACAACAGGAAGACAACGTCGTGGTTGTCTGTTTGCTTCCTTAAGACCATCGTTCCTGTTATATAAACAAACCAGGCAAAGGGCAATAGATAAAAAAAAGAAAATATTTTTAATGCTACCGATCCATTTACAAGCTGTGCGCTTGCGACAATAAGAAACACAGAATAAAAAATGAGCGCTATAGTAAATACTCGCAGCCAGCGATTCTTCAGAGGAGCCGAAGAAAGTCTTCTAAATAGTAGAAAAATAAAAAAGGAATGCCAAATCAGAGAGAGCAGCCTGAGCTTCAGCGCCCATGTATAGTTGATTGGCAGCCATAGCAAAAGCAGGTTATCATGGCCGATGACAATCGTAATACCGGTAGCGAGCGTTAATAAACCAACGATAAGCAAAGTCTTTTCTTGAGGATTGAATAAGAAAAGGATAGTAGCATACAAGCCATGAAGCAGCAAAACAACAAATATGACGAGCTGAAAGCCAATTGAATACCAACGCACAAAGTCAATCGCTGCTTGAGAGCCAAATTGAATGGAGTGTAAAATTCCCCCGTTGTAAGCATCGTCATAGTTAGCAACACGAATGAGCAGTTCAAGCTCTTTGGTGCCTTTTACAGAGTAAGAAGCGGTGTAGGAGATTTTCTTGGGCTTGTAATCATTAGCGTTGTCGGCAGGTTTTCCGAAGTCGTTCTCAACAAGTCCATTTAATTCTACGCCTGATGAGGCTTGTATTTTTTGCAGCCAAAATGCAACAGGCTGCTCTAGCGGATCGATCAGAATACGCAATCGATACGTTCCGTACCCGATAGAGGTGTCTGCCTCTTTGGTCAGCACACTGCCCCAGTCACCTGGAACCTGAATATAGCGGAACTGGTTTTGCAGCAGCTGAACATCCTGTTGATGGATTAGTTTTGCAGGGTAAAACTCCCATTGGCCATCCAAGGGAATGGTGGCTGAGTTGTTAAAGTCCCAGCCGCGCATGTCGAGTACGCCATTTACAGCACGAGGGTGCTCCGCTGTAGAAAATAGTTCAGACCATGTCCATCGGAGGGCAAGAAGAACGCTAAGAAACAATAGAATAATAGCTACATATTTGAAGGTGATTTTATTTTTCTGCTGTATCATCATACATTGAAATTCGACATAATACGCGTTTTTCCTTTAACATTTATTCGTAATCGTTATGATTGAAGCGAATAATGTATACGATTGGCAACTTGGAAAAATATCAAAAAAACAGCGGCAAAGGTGCTTCTAGTTATGTTCATTAAGCTAATTAGTAGAATATGTTCTCATAGTTTATCGCATCAATAAATATAGGAAATATGGGACGCTTAGGATCGTAAATATGCTGATTTGCTGTCGAATTGGCATTTAAGTGATGACTGTCTGCTTGCGATTCTAACGAACAGTATGACGCTTATTATGAAGAAAACTAATGTTCTTACGTTTTAACGAACCGTATTAAAGTTATTGCATGCTGTTTAGTTCGTAAGCGATGTGCCTGCACACAGAACAACACAATACACAACGAAAATTGCAGAACATGCCTAGGACTAACTTTTCCACGAGACATTATGTTAATTATTGAACACTGATAATGAGCTTTTTGCATAGTCGTATTATCATCAAATTTCATATCTTGTTTTCGAGTATTCGAATGAAAAAGCAACTTTTTCAGCATGTTGTAGAAAAATATGGTTATGAAACCCGGATGGAAGAGGTGGGGAGTGCCTCGGGGGTTGGTGGTTCTACTGAACTGAAAATCTAAAATTACTGCACCAAAAGGTAGAAACAAAGTGTACTCTTGGCAATTGTATAATGAGCTTGGGTCACTAATGAAAGCGATTGCAAAAAAATGAGAGAAGAGAGGGAGCGAAAAAATGAACTACAAAACCCAGCATAGAAGGGGTAAGAAAATGCTGTCTTTGGTGCTTGCAGGGGTTCTTGCCACAAGCATAACTGCAAACGCCGTCCAGCCAGTTCAAGCAGCAGCAAATGTTGTATTTAAAACGCAGAACGGAGGAGTCTTTGACGGGATGCCGTTATTTGATGGCAACCCGGAGCATTTGGATGCGTATGTGGATACGTATTTTGATTATACGGGGCTTGAGGGACCCGCTGTTTATGTAACAGGCTCACGCAATCATTATACGCTGACACAAGGGCGAAATGCCGGGAAAATCATTCCTGGCGCACTTGCAGCCGCGGATAATGTGCAAGGGGTGTCAACGGATTTCCCAGCGCTGGTAGGCATGGGACAATCCTGGAACAAGGAGCTGCTCTCCAATATAGGGAAGGTAATGGGCAGTGAAAAAATCAGTTTACTTAAAGTAAAACAAGGAGAGTCCAATATTCATGGCGGTTCGAATGCTTCGGCTACTGTTGCTTTTACAGTAGTCAGCGACATGCGTATCAACCCTTTAAGCGGAAGATTCGACGAGGGCTATTCTGAAGATCCATACATGGCAGGGACATTAATAGATAAGATGGCTTCGGGACTTAGCGGCATTGACCAAGCGGCAAGCGAAGACGGTTTCTGGATGCGTGCAGCTGTTGGCACCAAGCATTACTCTGTTTATAACGCGCAATGGTTCCGTGAGACTTCAAACAATAGCGCCGGGGCAAGAGCTATGTTCGAGTACCAGACACGCAGCCCGCTTAAGGGTCTGGAATCGGGCTCAATTGCAGGTGTTATGACTTCATATGGCCGTACGAATGGGATACCGAATATTTTATCTCCGCTGCAGCTGCATGCGAATGATTTCTCAAAGTACGGCGTTTACAGCTCGCCTGACTTTAACGCGGATGCCCATGTATCGAGTTCAGGCAATTTAAGCAACGGCTATGATACTAATTATGCTGTCGACCGTACGCATGCAACGGTACTGATGGCGCTGGCTGAAGCGAATGCCGGAAGGCCGTCAGGTACGACTCCTGCCGATGTGCCGGATTTGGTTGCTCTGGTAAACAAAGGGGAGTATGGCATTACCGCAGAGGATTTAATTAAGGCAGCAAGACCTCATGTTAATCAAATGGTACGCGTTGGCATTTTTAATGAAGTTAATGAAAACGGAATACCGAAATTTTATCCGTTTGCACAGGATGCTAAGGATGTGCGTACGGCAGCGGCAGCAACTTACAGCTTGCCGGAGCATCAGCTAATTGCACTTCAAGCAGCGCAAGAGAGCATTGTTTTATTGAAAAATGACGGTATTCTGCCGCTCGCCAAAAATAAAAATGCAGCGGTATCCGGTATCTACGCAGATGCGAGATTTAAAACGACTTATTCAGTAGGAACGACTCCTGCGCTTCCTGAATCAGGCGTATCTCCGCTGCTCGCGATTATTAATGCGAATGGATCTAACCATGTTACTTATGATTCAGCGAGCAAGGTTATCGCACTTACTGCAATGAATAATAATCAGACCGTTACCGCTAATGTGTATGATCCTGCAGCTAATACAGGAGGAGCTCAGCTGGTAACGACAGCGGACCAGCTTAATGTGTCCGATCCTGCCCAGCTATTCCGGGTCTTCGATTGGGGACAAGAAGGGTACAGCTTGCTATCGCTCAAAAACAACCGCTGGATGGCATCTCCGGCCGGTAATAATGCAGCGGTAGGCAATACGGATGGAACAACGCTCAATTTAACCAACAATGATTGGGATCTTGCAGCGATGCTTGGGAATACGAGTGCGATCCCGCCAAGAATTCGCATCGAGCAAAACGCTGACCAAACCATATCGCTTGTAGCGAATGGCTATAGAAGCGGCTTCTCCGGTGATTTTACAAATTGGTATTACTCAAATGGACGTTTTATTACAGCAGGTGCAGATGCCAAGCTGAAAACAGCAGCTGCGGTACTCGGAAATGAATCGAATGCAGCTATTCGCAGTGCAGATGTGAAATTTAAAGAAACGGTTGTGAAGGAAGTTGGACAGGATGCTGTTGCAAGGGCGGCGACTGCTGATTATGCCGTAGTATTCGTGGGAGCAGTCCCGCGCCATAGCGCAGGGGAAGGCAATGACCGCTCCAGCCTGTACATGGGCGATTCCGATTACGAGCTTGTAGACAAGGTGTCTGCTGCTTTCGCGGCGAAAGGCAAGAAGACGATCGTTGTTGTCAAAAGCAGCTTTCCAGTTGGGCTTGAGGAAATTCAGAACAATCCGAATGTCTCTGCTATCGTGTATCAGCCATATGGGGGGCAATATGATTCACGGGCACTGGCTCAGGTGCTTTATGGCGATTATGCGCCAACAGGCCGCCTGACGTCCACTTGGTATTCAGATATGTCCGCTTTCCCGGCAATAAATAAATATGTTATTCCAGAGGGCAATAAGACTGCATCAATGGCTAGCATTGATCCGCGTTTTACATTGGACATGACGAATGCCGATCCTATGGAGTCAAAGCTTACTTATATGTACACGGATGCACCAATTACGTATCCGTTCGGATACGGCCTCTCATACAGCAGCTTTATATACAGCGATTTGGCAGCTCCAATGAGTGCTAGCGGGAATGAGCCGTTTACTGTTTCTGTAAAAGTTAAAAATGCTGGCGCTGTCGATACTTCAGAAGTCGTTCAGCTCTATATTAAAAACAATCAATCAGGCTATGGTGGTTCTGCTCCGAAGAAGCAGCTCGTCGCGTTTGAGAAAATCGCTTTGGCAGCAGGCGAGAGTAAAGTGGTTGCTCTGTCTGTTGACCCTGGTGACTTCGGCATCTGGGACGTGAACAAAAATAGCTTCATTGTAGAAAATGGTGCATACACGTTAATGGTTGGCGCATCCTCCAAGGACATTCGCGGTGAGAAGGTCCTTGCAATTAATGGAGATGCGATTGCACCACTGCAGGTCTATAAACCGTTTAATGTGTTCGACCATGCTTATGCCTCCCATGAAGTCATCTATCATGAGGTTTCTAAAGAACGCACTGCACAAAATCTGAAAGCGAAAAAGGTAGTCGGAGGTTATTATGCCGTCCGCTCAAAACAAAACGGTTCCTACGTAGCGCTGCCGAATGTGGATCTCACAAATACAAAAAGCGTTAAAGCCTCGGTAGCTTCAGACGCAGCGGGAGGAATAATTACATTACACGCGGATTCCCCAAGCAGCGCCCCGCTCGCGATGATTGAGGTTCCGGCAACAAAGCCTAGATTCTACACGATTGCGAATGCATCTGTTCCGGTAACGGAGCTGGCCTATGTCGACGTAGAAGCAGAATTGAGCAACACGAGCTTGAAGGGCAAGCACAATCTCTACGTTGTGTTCAAAGCAGCCGATCTTCGTATTGACAGCTTGGCGTTTGAGAGTGAACCCTTTATCAGCAGCTCAAGTCAGATTGCTGCTGCTCAAACGAATCCTGCGGTTGTTGTGAAGAGCGACGGTGCTCCTTTTGGTGCAGATGCTTCCAATTTGGATAGTTGGAATATTGATTCTGCTGCCAGCGGCTTAACGTTAGCTTCGGTCACTCCAGCGGTATCTGGCTTAGAAGCCATGCTGCAGTTCAGAGGAACTGCGAAAGCTGCAACAATCGCCATCCAAGCGAAGGCAGCTTCCTTCGATGGCAATTTGACAAACAGCAATACGTTGACACTAACGATAGCAAATTCTTCATCTGGAGGCGGGAACACATCTGGCACTGGTACGCCTAGCATAGAGCAAACGGTTATAATTACAGCAGCAAGCGCGTCCGATACTGCTAAGGTGAAAAATATCAAGGCTGAGGGCGTTACTGTAATTGGGGAGCCAGTTGGCATTAAAGTTAAGGATTTGAAAGGCTCTTATGCAACAGCAACGATTACGATTCAGTCTGAAGCAGGCAAAAAGGTGACCGCTCTGGCGATGGTTGCCGCTGACGGCACGTTAACGCCAGTGCCGAGCCGAATGACAACAGATACGAGCGGTAAGTCGATCATCACTGCGCTTGTATCCTTAAGCGGCACTTATGTGACTGTATCATCGGAGCGTATGTTTACTGACGTTCCAGTTAAAGCGTGGTATGCAGATGAGATTGCCAAAGCAAGCAGTCTCCTTTTAATCAATGGTTTGACATCATCTACGATGCAACCGGGAGCTTCAACAACCAAGGCACAGACACTGATGGCAGCACTTAACGTGCTTGGCATAACGCCGGTAAAAAACGAAGCAGATGTGAAATGGTATGATGAAGTAGTCAGAACTGCAAGTCAGCATAGATTAGTTAACTACACAAAACTAGCGATAGATACGCCAATGTCTCGTGAAGGCATGGCTGACGTACTCGTCAATGCCCTTAGGTATGCTGGTCTCGACATCACGCTGAGCGAAGGGGAAGTGAACAAGCTGCTGCAAGGGTTCTCGGATACTGCGGGCATTTCCAAGGAAAACCGAACAGCAATGGCGGTCGCTGTTAAATACGGTATTTTCAAAGGAAATTCGGCGCAGCAGCTGCTGCCTTCAAGCACGATTACGCGTGCTGAGTTGGCCGCTGTCGCGATCCGTACCTACAGCGTAATTATCGATCTCATTTCCTAATATTAAGAGATAGGAGAATAGCCTGCACCTCGTGAGAGGGCAGGCTATTCTTACTTTGCATTAGCTTTTGCGAAATTCTTCTGGCGTTTGGCCTGTCATTTTTTTAAATACCCGAAAAAAGTATTTGGGATTATCATAACCTAGCTGCTTCGCAACCTTGTATATTTTGTCATCGGTGCTTTTTAATAGTGTTTTTGCTTGCTCAATGCGCAGCTGGTTAATATAGTCGGTAAAATTTTGCGCAGTTTTTTCTTTGAACAGGAAGCTTAAATAGCTTGGATTAAGATAAAAAAGAGATGATATTTTTTCCAGTGTTAAATCCTTGGTGTAATTTTTGTGTATATACGTTTTAATATTATCGATCATGTTTTCGGAGGAGTAAGCTGAGTTTTCCTTCAATAAATCGGCGGTACTCATTAAGACAGTGAGCAGGTACTCCTGAATGGAAATCAGATCAAAAGAAATATTAAGCACGGACTCCAGGCTTGAGGACGGCGAGCCGTCTTCATGCGTATGGAGGTAAGCCGAAAGTATTTTTTTGACCTCTTGAATCATATCTCTGCTTTGTTCCTTTAGCTGAGCAAGGGAGACGGCAGGCTGTCGTATATAAAAGGCGAAAAAATCAAGTACGAGTTCTTTCACCTTCGCGGTTTGGCCTGATTCAATCAGGAACAGCAGTTCATGAGTCCGTTCCCACAGCATAACATCCGGTAAAAGTCTTTGTTTGTTGTAAAGATAGCAGCGCCCAAAATCGGTAATCGACCGCTGATCCAATGCAGCAATCGTTTCATGGTGTGCTTGGCGCAGCATGCTTAAATGGTGGACAACAGTACTTATGCCTACGCAGCCTTCGCTGCCCTTCCTTACACTAACGGTGTGGATAAGCTCCTCTGCGGTTCTTTTGGCATGCTCAAGCATCTTCGTGACTGATTGTTCCTCCATAAACGATAGAATGATGAATGCGATCTTATCGCTTTGGGAATGCGGGATATAAATATAATCCTGCTGAGGCCCGATCATAGGCTGCTGAATCGAAGCTGGCGCATAGAGCGTCAGTAAAATATGTGCCGAAGCAGCAGACACTTCCTTTAGCCGCGCCGATTGGAAGATAGGCAGCTTATCTTTCTGCTGGATCCCAATTAGGAGATGCAGCAGCGATTGGATATCGGAATGATAACTGATTTGCTCCTTTTCAGCTGCTTTTAGTACTACCTCCTGCTTGACGTTCCGCTCCTTCTCTATAGCATCGATCGCTTGCTCCAGCGTGCGATGAATCTCTTCCCTGCTAAATGGTTTCAGCAAATAACTAACAACTTTAGCGGATATCGCTTCTTTCATATATTCAAAGTCCGAATGCCCGCTAATAACAATCATTTTTTTGTCGGGATATTGCTGATGCACGATTTTCATTAATGATTTTCCGTCCATTTCAGGCATGCGCATATCCGTAAAAATAATATCCGGGTCTAGGTGCTGAATTAATTCCAGCCCATCGGCACCATTGTCAGCCTCTCCGGCGAATGTGAGCTTATGTTCGAAGGATTGAATTTTTTTGAGTAGCCCCTTTCGTATCAAGGGCTCATCATCTACGATAATGAATGAATACATCTGGCGTTCACCTCTTCTCCCAATTCGAAGGAATTTTGATTTGAATGGTTGTGCCTATGTTTTTTTCGCTTTCAATGGTAACGCCATCTTCGATTCCGTAATAAAGTGTGAGCCGAGAATGGACGTTCTTTATACCAATACTTTGCTTGGTACGCTGCCCAATAGACGAAAACTCAGGCGGCTGAGCGAGCAGTTTGCGTAGCTCCGCGACTTGCTCTTGCGACATGCCTGCACCGTCATCGCAAATTTCGAAGATTATGAGTTCATTATGCTGATAACCCTTGATCGTGATTCGACCTTTGCCACGCTTGTTCTCAAGGCCGTGATAAATCGCGTTTTCCACGAGTGGCTGCAGAATCAGCTTCAACATTTTGGTTTGCAGTACTTGTTCTTCAATTTCTTTTGTAAATACAATTTTTTCGCTATAGCGGATTTGCTGAATTGCCATATAATTGTCCACATGCTGGATCTCCTCGGCAGAGGCAACCAGCTCGCTATCAGTTTTAATGCTGTACCTGAACATATCGCCTAAAGCTTTGGTCATAACAACGATGCTTTCGACTTCTTCGATTTCTGCAATGCTATTGATTGATTCAAGCGTGTTGTACAAGAAATGCGAGTTGATTTGAGCTTCCAGCGCCTTCATTTGCGAATCCATGGTCAAAATGCGATTTTGGTAGCTCTCGCGGATATGGGTATCAATATCCTTCATCATCTTGCCGTACTCATGATACAGAATCCCAATTTCATCGACTCTTTTTTTGTCGGCTTCAATCATGACGAAGCGCTGCGATTTGTTTTTGCGCATCATCTTTGTTAATTGAATGATCGGCTTTGTAATTAAATTAGAGAGGAAGAAGGAAAGTAGTAAAAAGATAATGGCGCAGGAGGCCGATACATAAATGATCAGCTTTTGCGATATGCCATATTGTTCATACACTTTGGCGACCGAAATATTGGCAATGACCTTCCAATTATTGCTCGGTACAGCTTGAATGACTGTTAAGTTTTTGGAATCTGTGAATTGCTGCTTTGAGCCCGTCATCGCCATAGATTTGCGAAGCAGTCCGTCCGGCAAATATTGACCAATGTCACGATTAGTGCCGTCAAATAGAATTTTTCCCTGCTCATTTGCTAAATAAATATTTGAAATGCTTGGGGCTGGATTCCTGTTTAAGCCTGCAAAAATGTCCATGCTGCAATCCAGCATAAAAACGCCTAAAAATTCATTGGAATTGGGATCAAAAAGCGATCTTGAAAAACCGATTGAAGATTTGGCATTAATGATATAGGGCTTTACACCAACATCGCCGATGTAAAGCTCTCCTTTGCTTGCAACGGTCTGCTTGTACCATTCGTCGTTGAAGGGAATGTAATCGACCATTAAGTCTGTTCCATTTCCGTAACTAATGAATTTTCCGTCGGGCATGAATAGGTAAATTCCATTAATGTAATTATAACCCAGTAAAATATTTTCGAAAATCAGCTTAAGCTTGGCTCTCGTAATGAAAATCTCGTATTGGTTGTTCGTATTTTGCAGCTTTCTCAGCTCATCGCTGACTGTACTGTAAGCGGTTGCAGTGGATGACTGCTGCTGCACAGTAATTGAGATCCGGTCAATATTTTTCAAGATTTCCTCAATGCTTTTTACCGAGTTGTTGATCGTTGTGGATGCAACAAGGGAGGTCTGTTCATTGACAAGCCGTGTATAGCTGCGATAAGAACTGACAGTAACGACAATAATAGGCACGATGGATACGAGAACAAGAACAAGAAACAGCTTAGTTTTAATATTAAAAAAGAGCATACACGTATCCTCCTTGTTTGTCTAATCTAAAAATAGTGCACCAAATGAGCTAAAGCATTTATACTGTTTCTCACATTATTATAAAAGTGTGCTTAAGGCAATAGCGTCTCATGAAATGGCAGGAGAGAGTGAGACATTACCAAAAACAATAGAAACAGGGGGAAATGCAAAATGAAATCAGTAAAAACAATGGGGCTCGCTATTTTAGTATTTTGCTTTGTTCTGCTCAGTGCTTGCAGCTCTAGCAATGGTACTCCGAACGCGACGAATACGCCGGCAACTAATGCAGGCACCAACGACGCAGGTGGTAAAAATGCAGGAACTGATTCTTCAGAGCCGATTACGTTAACGATGATGATGTCTGGCAACAAAGCGTCGGAAGGGGAAGATTTTGAGCTCGAGACGCTGCCGCGTCTCGTGAAGGAGAAATTCCCGAACATCACGCTTGAAGTACAGAAGCTTCCCGATGATCAATACAATACTTCGGTGCGTACAAAGCTTGCAGCGGGACAAGGGCCGGATATTTTCTGGATATTCCCTAAAAATGCAGCAGGCGGAGTCATTGATTTCGCTAAAGCGGGTTTTGCTGCTGATCTGTCCGAGTTGAAATTCTGGGACAATATCGGTGCTGGCGCTAAGGAGGATATGTCCTATGACGGCAAGCCTTACGGCGTCGCTGAAGGTCTTGATTACTTAGGCGTTTACTACAACAAGGAAATGCTGGAGCAAGTGGGTGTGACCGAATTCCCGAAAGACTGGACATCCTTTCTTGAAGCTTGCCAAAAGCTGAAGGATGCAGGCATTACGCCAATCGTGCTTGGTGATAAAGACCCTTGGGTCATTCAGTTCGGTATGTACCCGATTGCAGCAAACGTGGTTTACCCGGATGAAATGGATTTTGATGTTAAAGTGCAAAATGGTGAAAAATCGCTGAACGACCCTAAATGGGTGAAAACGATTTCGATGTACAAAGAGCTGTATGACAAAGGTTATGTCGTGAAAAATTCACTTGGAGTAGGCAGCGCGCAGGCTTCCCAGTTGTTCATCGATGGCAAAGCGGCTATGACGTTTACAGGCACATGGGACTACGCTTCTATGACGTCGAAGGGCGCGGCGGAGTTTACCCGCGGATTTGCTTCTCTTCCAGGCAATGACGCTGGCAAACCAACGTTTGTATCAGCGGCAACCGCTGCTGGCTATGGGTTAAATGCAAAGTCCAAAAATCTTGATGCAGCTAAAGAAATTCTTAATTATCTGTTCGACGGTGAATCGGAATTGTTTAAAGCATATGTCGCTTCCAACAGCTCCATCAGTGTATACAAGGATGTTCCTTTGACTAACGAGTTGTTCAAGGAAGTCAACGATAACTATCAAACAAATGGCAATTCGGTATACTTTAGCAACCAAATGTGGCCTGCAGGTGTTTCTGATGTGATGCAAGCCAAATTCGCAGAAATCATTGGCGGACAAAAAACGACGCCGGAGGATGTTGCGAAGGCGATGGATGAGAAGTTCCAGGAGCTATGGAAAAATAAATAATCTTTGGAGTGAATGGGCAAGTAGTAGCGGAGGGAAGACAACCGTCTTCCCTGCCGTTATGAGGTTAGCTGGAGAGGATGGAGCAACATGAATTCGACCGTAATGAAAAAAACAATGTACTTTTTTGCAGTACCGGCCCTCATTTTTTATTTAATTTTTTGGATATTTCCGATATTGAGATTGTTTCAATACAGTGTCACTGATTACAACGGTTTCGCTCAAGCGTACAATTACATCGGGCTAGATAACTACAAAGCACTATTTAAAGGAGATACACTAGGTATTTCCGTCAAGAATACGTTGATTTATACGCTAGTTACAGTGGTGCTCGGCAATATCATTGGTCTTGCACTTGCACTTCTATTAAACATGAAAATTAGAGGGAAAGGGATTTATCGCTCCTTGTCTTACATTCCGACGTTATTCAGCGCAATCGTTGTCGGATTCATTTGGAGCTATGTATACATGCCAGATTACGGTATGATCTCAACCTTCCTGGATAAATTCGGCATAAATGACGACAATCTAAATTTCCTAGGCAGCTACTCCTCAGCACTATATGCCATCATTTTTGTTGAGATATGGAAAAATATTGGAACGACAATGATTATTTTCCTTGCTGGCTTGCAAACCGTCCCTAATGATTTGCTCGAAGCAGGGAAAATGGACGGTTGTGGCCCTTGGCGGCTGTTGCAGCATGTGAAGCTGCCGCTGCTTGCGACTGCGATAACGATTAACGTAACGCTTAGTCTAATCAATGGCTTGAAGGCCTTCGACTTCCCGTTCATTATGACAAACGGCGGTCCGGGCACTTCTACCAATACGTTGATTTATTCCATCTACAAGATGGCTTTTACGGAGCAGCTGTTCGGTAAGGCATCAGCGCTTGGCGTTATTTCCTTTGCCCTGATTATTGTGCTTACTGCAGCATTTGTTATCCGCATGAACAAACGGGAGGTGTCGGCATGACTATCGGTTCTTTGACGAAAAAGACACTGGTTCAACTGGGCGTCATCGTTGTGATGGCTGTTAATTTGATCCCACTCATTATTRCATTGTCGACTTCGCTTCGTGATCCAAAAAATAATGCCAATCCGCTAAACTTGTTTAGTGAAATTTCTTTTGCAAGCTATCGGACTGCCTTTGAACGGATGCATTTTCCGCAAGCGCTTATGAACAGCATTATACTTACAGGAATTTCTGTTATCTTGGTCGTACTGCTGGCAGCGATGGCGGCTTACCCAATGGCGAGGCTTAAAACCAAATGGAGCAAATTTTTATATTTGTTTTTTCTCTCAGGACTGGTTGTGCCCTCCCAGATGGTGCTCATCCCGATCGTGCAGATGATCAATTCGCTTCATATACCGACTTCACAGTATACACCGATACTAATGTTTATTACATGCAGTCTTCCTTTTTCCACATTTTTGTATACGGGCWTCATTAGAAGCGGCGTACCGGAAGAGGTAGAGGAAGCGGCTCATATCGATGGAGCGGGGTTGTTCCGCAGGTTTTGGCTGGTGGTATTCCCTCTGCTTATCCCGGTTACGGTGTCGGTCATTATTACACAGGGCGTATGGATATGGAATGACTACTTCTTTAATATGATTTTCATCTCCCGAGCGGCTGAATCCCCATTGCCCCTAGCTATGCTGGGCTTTCTCGGTGATCAGCAAAACCCTACGCAGTGGAATGTGCTGTTTGCTGCCTGTTTCCTGTGCGCGCTGCCGCTCCTAGTTGCTTTTCTGTTTTTGCAAAAATACTTTGTGGGCGGGATGACGGTTGGAGCAGTCAAAGGCTGAGTTAAGGCCTTACGATTATTAGCCTTCAGGCAGAAATGGAGATAAGGCAATGAAAACGAAACAAACGAACCAACCATTTGTGGACTTGGCGGAGACGCTGATTCCACATTTATATGAAGAAAAGGTTTTTCCTACAAGTCTGATTGACATTGTGAAAGACACAGACGCCTTTCAGGGCTGGCGGACAGTGCGTACCGATTCGATTGATGAGCTAGCCAATCGTGTATTATCCAAAGGAGACAGCGTAACGCTCGATTTTGGGGTTCATCAGGTTGGGTACCTTACGCTCTCAATTAACAATGTACACAGTAATGCGGATGCGCCGCTTCGGTTAAAGCTCATATTCGGTGAGATGCCTTGTGAGATCGGAGAGGACTTCGACGATTATGAAGGCTGGCTCAGCCGGTCTTGGCTGCAGGATGAGACGATCAATATCGACGTGCTGCCAGGGACGGTAACGCTGCCAAGGCGCTATACTTTCCGGTATTTGAAAATAATCGTACTGGCCACATCACAGCGGTACAGCGTTTCATTCCCTGAGATTTATTGCAAGACCGTAACCTCAGGTGATGTCTCGCAGGTCAAGCCGCTTCCGGACGGCATATCCAATGAGCTAAAGGTGATGGATCGCATCGGTATAAAGACACTTCAGGACTGTATGCATACTGTCTTTGAGGACGGTCCGAAGCGGGATCGAAGGCTTTGGATCGGCGATCTGCGACTTCAAGCGCTAGTAAACTATGAAACGTTTAACAGCAATGACCTTGTCAAAAGATGTTTGTATCTCTTTGGCGGAATGCTGCTTGAGGACGGACAGGTAGGTGCTTGTTTATATGAGAAGCCTGCACCCTTTGTAGATGACATCTATTTATATGATTACTCGCTCTTTTTCGTCGCCACTTTATATGATTATTATGAAGCAACCAAGGATCGTATTACGCTAAATGAGCTGTGGCCGATTGCAGTGGAGCAGCTTCGAATTGGGTTGAAGCGACTGGATGAACGGGGAATCGTAACGGATGACGATACATGGTACTGCTTTCTTGATTGGCATGATGAGCTGAACAAGCAAGCAGGCGCGCAGGCCGTTCTAATCTATTGCCTTAAAAGAGGACTTGCTCTAGCTGAGAAGCTGGGTGAAGGTGAAGCGCATGCATTTATTTCGTCGGCAATCCAGCAAGCGACGGACGCGGCTATGACGTTTCTTTGGGATCAGGATCAAGGGTATTTCACAAGCGGGCCCTCTAGTCAGATATCTTGGGCCTCACAAATTTGGATGGTGCTGGCCGAGGTGATGGATGCAGAACAAAATGGCATGCTGCTTGATCGTTTATTCGATCGGCCTCCGGCAATTGCGATGTCGACGCCATATCTATATCATCATCTGATTGAGGCACTGCTGTTGAGTGGAAGAAAAGAGAAGGCATTGTCCGAAATGCGCGCCTATTGGGGCGAGATGATCAAGGATGGAGCGGATACCTTCTGGGAGCTGTATAATCCTAGCGATAAGAAGCTGTCGCCGTACGGCAGCAATTTAATCAACAGCTATTGTCATGCATGGAGCTGTACTCCGACTTATTTTATACGGAAATACTTTGTAAATGAAAACAGCTTGAAAGCTATTCTCTAGGAGGAGAGCCTCTCAACTCGATTATAAAAACGAGAGGATATTGAATCTAATTTAAAGTGCATCCCTAAAAATGGACATTGAAACAAACCTCAGGTTTATTCGATGGCATTTTAGGAATGCATTTTTTTGTGCTGCTATCAAAGGGGCAAAAGCTAAGAACATATCTTCTATTTCGAAAGGGACGGATTAACTCAGCATATTGGAGTTGGCATCTATAAGCGCGGGGATAAGAAATTTATGATCGATAGGCGATGACATGACAATTAGAATTGTATAGGTTCCGTATTTGTCACATTGATTTCCGAACTCTTCAAGAGCTTGTGTGGAGTCGGTTATTACTTTCAACAAGTAATTGTGTTCTCCGCTGATGCGGTAACATTCCACGACCTCAGGAGCAGAGCGGCAGAACGCAAGGAATGCATGACAATCTCTTGAATGAAACAACATGTAGGCTGATGCATGTTTACCTATTTTATCAGGAGAAATAACGGTGCGATACTCACTAATAATCCCTTTTTCCTCCATGCGCTTTACTCTTTCTGTTACTGCGGGCTGCGATAAACCGACGCTTTTTCCAAGTTCAGTCATAGAAATTCTCGCTTGGCTTTGGAGATGATAAAGTATTTCCTTATCTACATGGTCCATACAAATCTACTCCTTTAAATTTAAGGTATCCGTTATAAACTAGCTTGGCTTTAACCGTAAAAAGGCGAATCTAACTTCGTTCCCTTATGTAAGCTCGATAACTTATTTTATATAATATACTTACAATAGTAAAGTGTTTAAGGCTTTAACTATTTCGAAAGGATGAACATCTAAGTATGTTGCATACAAACAAGTTTAGTACAGAACGATTAGCAGGTCGGATCGATGAGGTCATCGATCGAACGCTTGCTGATAAGCGTTTGGTCGGTGCTGTCATTAAAGTGGCGTTAGACGGGGAAGTGGTTTATAGCCGCGCTGCGGGTTATGCCGATCGTGAAATGAACCGGCTCATGCGTGAAGATGCCTTATTCCGGCTAGCCTCTGTTACCAAACCTATCGTTACAACGGCTGCCTTAGCATTAGTTGGGCAAGGCCTACTAAAGCTGGATGACCGTGTTGATCACTGGCTGCCAAACTTTCAGCCTCGTCTCCAAAATGGTGAGCTTGCCCTATTAACGGTTCGACATTTGATGACGCACACTGCTGGGCTGACCTATCGGTTCTTTCAAGAAGAAAATGGTTCATATCATCAAGCAGGCGTATCGGATGGTATGGATCAGCCTGGCATCAGTTTGGAAGAGAACCTGATTCGTTTGGCTTCTGTACCGCTCCTTTATCCGCCAGGCACCGAGTGGAAATATTCGATCGCTACAGATGTGCTGGGCGCAGTAATTGAGAAGGTTACAGGAACACCGTTAAGCGAAGCAGTGCATTCACTTGTGACAAAGCCAATTGGYATGAGCGATACTAGCTTTATTGCAATCGACCCAGATCGTCTTACTACTGCTTATACTAATGAAGTTCCAGAACCACGGCCTTTGCTTGAGCACGATAGCATTCCCTTCTTAGAAGGAACTGCGGGCTTCCGTCTTTCCCCGCGCCGGGCACTTGATGATACGGCTTATCCTTCTGGGGGTGCTGGCATGATAGGAAGCGCAGACGATTTTTTGCTGCTGCTGGAAACATTACGGAATGGCGGAGCTCCTCTGCTGCCACAGTCTCTTGTTCATGAGATGTCTACAAACCAGATTGGTGATCTGCCAATGGCTTTTTGGCCGGGGAGGGGCTTTGGCCTAGGCATTACGGTGCTTAAGGATCCAGTGTTAGCAAACACTTCTGAATCAACTGGTACATGGCGCATGGGTGGCACCTATGGTCATTCGTGGTTCGTTGATCCTAATCAGCGTCTAAGTGTGGTGGCGTTCACCAATACTGCACTCGAAGGCATGTCAGGTCAGTTTACCGTTGACCTTTGCGATGCTGTTTATGACGGGCTTATAAAATAGAGATTGAACCTAAATAAAAGAGAGGTACTTTTATAATGAATTCAAACCCAGCTTCTGTTACACAGAGTGCTTCCAGCGCAGTTCCTTCAGAACGTCTCCCGTGGGCTGGATTACTCGCCCTTGCAATGACGGGGTTTATTTGTATCCTAACTGAAACGATTCCAGCTGGCTTACTGCTGCAAATAAGTCATGGACTTGGAGTATCTGAAGCTTTTGCTGGTCAACTTGTCACCTTGTACGCCCTTGGTTCACTGCTGGCTGCGATTCCCCTAACGACCTTGACGCGCGGCTGGCGGAGAAGACCGTTACTGCTCATGTGCATTCTTGGTTTTCTCGTCTTCAATACCGTTACCACTTTTTCTTCCAACTATACACTGACGCTGATCGCTCGGTTCTTCGCGGGCGTTTCTGCGGGTGTCTTATGGGGCATGTTAGCAGGTTATGCCCGTCGCATGGTGCCGGCATCACTCAAGGGAAGAGCTATGGCAGTGGCCATGGTGGGTACACCTCTAGCGCTAGCGCTGGGTGTCCCCGCAGGAACTTGGCTTGGTTCGCTCGTTGGCTGGCGCTTAGTCTTCGGGATTATGTCACTTATGGCTCTGGTATTAGTCGTCTGGGTGGTTTGGAAATTACCGGACTATCCAGGAGAATTGCCAGGTAAAAGACTCTCGTTATATAAGGTATTTGGTAAGTCAGGAGTACGTCCGGTGCTGTTTGTTGTTCTTGCTTGGGTGCTGGCACATAACATCTTGTATACCTATATTGCACCGTATCTTGCTCATGCTGGACTCTCTCAGCGTGTAGACTTGGTACTGCTTATTTTCGGCATAACAGCGCTTGTTGGCATTTGGATCATCGGTGTCTTGATCGACCGGAAACTGCGGCCACTCGTTTTGATTAGTCTGCTTGCTTTCGCCATCGCATCCATCGCATTAACCTTTAGCAATAACCAACCGATCGTGATCTACCTAGTGGTTGCTGTATGGGGGCTGACGTTCGGGGGCGCGGCGACTTTGCTGCAGACAGCCATGGCTGAGGCTGCTGGCGAGAGCGCGGATGTTGCCCAGTCTATGCTGGTGACGGCATGGAACCTAGCCATCGGCGTTGGTGGCGTGTTGGGCGCTATTCTTATAGAAACTGTAGGTGTCGGGTCTTTCCCGCTGTCCTTGCTTATTCTTATCGTTCTTGCACTACTAGTCGCGTGGCGTGCTAAAGAATACGGGTTCCCTTCAAAGAGGCATTAGGTGCTTATTATGAATTTAATCAGCTGAATGATTTATGCGAGTTTAATTTGTACTAGCTTCAGAGAAGAAAGCCGTCAGACATGAGCTGGCGGCTTCTGTTTTTTTTATGGTGATTAAGGATGGGGGGATTACTGTTTATCGCAAACGCTTATTCTAGTCTGCATTTTTTAATCTATAGTGATTTATTAGTAACGTATTAGACAAGATATTTTAGATGAAGTGCAGCATCATACGGTGTTAAGCTGGTTCCGGCCTTCAGACGTTGAACAAAATCAGGATTGGCAAGGAGCGGGCGCCCGAAAGCCGCTAGATCAATGGTTCCGGCTTTTATAGCAGATGCAGCAGATTCATAATCTAAATTTCCTACTCCAATTATTGTACCATTCCAATGTTCACGCACAGCTTGATGAAATGTCATTCCTTTGGTGAATATCTTAGTAAACTGGTTGGTTGAGGGGTGAAGAATCTTAAGGCCTAATGCCTTGAAAATTTGTATATAAGCAGCTATTGTTTGTTCGGGATTATCCCATCTATAATTCGGAATATCATCTTTTATTTCTGAAAAACGAACGATAGTCCTTGGTGCTCCTATCTCTGTCACGATGGCAGTTAGCAGCTCTTTCATGAATGTTAAACGCTGTGATAAGTCCCCGCCATAGTTGTCCGTCCGAGCATTTGTAACCTCTGAATTAAACTGATCGATTAAATACCCATGGGCTGCATGGATTTCAACTCCGTCAAAACCGGCAATTATCGCATTTCTCGCAGCAGCAGCATGTTGTTCAATCACTTCGGAAATTTCGTCCTGAGACATCGCCTCGGGCATCTCATAAGGTTTGCGTAACCGATGTACGAGTCCAGTTGCTGCAATGCTAGATGGCGCTTGAGGAGGAAGCCCTCCCGTTAATTCATGATGGGTCAGCCTGCCAACATGCCAAAGCTGCGCCACGATCGTTCCACCTTCCAAATGAACAGCATCAGTCACCYTTTTCCATGCTTGGATCTGCTCTTTGGTGTATAGCCCTGATATACCATAGGTTCCTTTGGCTCTTGGGCTTGGATTTATCCCCTCCGTAATGATCAGACCAATACCATCAGCAGCCCGTTTACGGTAATATTCTACGACATCTGGACCAACCACACCTGACTTATTGTCGGCAAAGGAACGAGTCATAGGCGCCATGACTACACGTGATTGAAGCGCCCAATTTTCAATCGTAACTTGTTCAAGCAATTTATTAGATTCCATCTTTTTGCCTCCTCAGTGATTAACAGTTGATTAGGATTCAATGATATAATGGAATCATTCTATTTTACATAATAAATTAAAGGCATTGTAACATGAAAACCTTTAAAATTGTTTTATTAATTTTATTTTACATTTAAATTAAAGGAGTGACTAGTTTGGTCGATGAACTGGATAAAAACATTATTATGATTCTTCAAGATCAGGCAAGAATTTCAATGACGGAGTTAGGAAAAGCCGTTGCATTGTCGCAGCCAGCAGTAACAGAACGAGTGCGGAGGTTGGAGGAAAAAGGCATTATTGATCATTACCGTGCTGTTGTTTCTCTTGAAAAATTGAACAAATCGATTGTTGCCTACTTATTATTTCATACAAAGAACTGCGAAAGTTTTGTTGATCATTGCAAAAATTCGCTTGATGTGCTTGAAATGCATCGTATAAGTGGTCAGTACAATTTTTTGGTTAAGGTGAATAGCGAATCATTGCATTCCATGGAAAATGTGATTAATGAAATGGGGAAGTTTGGAGACTCGACAACTTTAATCGTCCTCTCCTCACCTATTGAGCATAGTAAGGTCGTTCCTAATATTCAGGATAAATAGATAGAACCCATATATTCGTTTTTTTAATACAGGTCCTGACACTAGCTTTAGCAAGGCCTTATAAATTTGCGTTCCCACTAAACATCAGGTACGATTTTATTATTAATTATTAATGACGAGTAAGAGAGGGACGAGTCTAATGCATTCAAACGAAACCATAAAGCTGACATCTTTATCTAGCAAGGGAGGATGCGGTTGCAAAATCGGTCCGGCTGATTTAAAAGAAGTCATAGGAAACCTCCCGCTAGCGGAACGTAATCCAAATTTGCTTGTGGGCATCGAAACAAGCGATGATGCAGGTGTATTTCGAATAAGCGACGATTTGGCATTGGTTCAAACCGTAGATTTTTTTACTCCAATCGTAGATGACCCTTATTCTTTCGGACAGATTGCAGCGGCTAACGCAATAAGCGATATTTATGCAATGGGCGGGAAGCCATTAACGGTATTGAACATTGTTGCTTTTCCCATTGCAACGCTAGACAAGCACATTTTAACAGATATTTTACGTGGAGCAGCAGATAAGGTGAAAGAAGCGGGAGCTACCCTTGTAGGCGGACATTCCATTGACGATAAGGAGCCTAAGTTTGGACTTGCAGTAACGGGTTTGATTCATCCCGATAAAATTAAAACCAATGCAGGCGCTAGGCCTGGAGACAAGCTGATTTTGACAAAGCCAATTGGAGTAGGCATTATGACAACCTCGATTAAGRAGGAACAATTAAGTGTGGAGGAAATCGAGCGTGTTACTCGCGTCATGGCTACATTGAATAAGACGGCGGCAGAAATTATGAATAAATATGAAACGCATGCTTGTACTGATGTAACGGGTTTTGGCTTAATCGGACATGCACTGGAAATGGCTAAAGGCAGTGATGTAGGAATAACGATTGTAAACGAAGCGGTACCCAAATTGCCTCGTGTCAGGGAGCTTGCAGAAAATGGATTTGTTCCTGGCGGCACGAAGAACAATTTTAAGCATGTTGAAAATGATGTTATTTTCCCGCAAGCGATGGATCAAGTTGATCGATGGATTTTATGTGATGCGGTGACCTCAGGCGGTTTATTCATTGCAGTTGCAGCAGACCAGTCTGAGCAAATGCTGGATGAGCTTAAGCAAGCAGGTGTGGAAGCTAGTATTGTTGGAGAAGCAACAGAAAGTAATGCTGGCCAAATTGTTGTGCTATAAGATAAACCATTAAGGAGTCATTAAACTATGTTTCAAGACATCACGATCGAGGAATGTTCCAAGCTTCGGAAAAAGGGAGAACTTGTTCTTATAGATGTAAGATCCCCATCCGAGTACAATGAAGCGTCAATTCCTGGCAGTCTTAACATCCCCATATTTAACGATCAAGAACGGGCTGAAATAGGAACACTCTACAAGCAAGTAAGTGTACAAGCTGCAAAAGAAAGAGGCTTGGAAATCGTATCTGCGAAGCTTCCAACCTTCATCAAAACATTTGCTGGCCTATCCGAAAATAAGGCTGTCTTTTGTTGGCGCGGTGGCATGAGAAGTAAAACAACGGCGACTGTACTATCTCTTATGGGAATTAGGGTCTATCGAATAACTGGAGGATATCGCGCATATCGTCAATATGTTGTTGAACAATTGAATGATATCTGCTACGAGCCTCAGTCATTCATCATACACGGAAATACAGGCAGTGGAAAAACCGCTATCCTGCATAAAATGAAACAAAATGGCCATCCTGTTTTGGATTTAGAAGGGCTGGCTGGTCATAGAGGGTCGATTTTTGGTGGAATAGGTTTAAAAGCGCATAATCAAAAAACGTTTGATTCGTTACTGCTTGATAATATACATGAAAATGAGAAATTTTCTTATGTATTGTTTGAAGCGGAAAGCCGCCGAATTGGCAATATTACAGTTCCGGACCTCATGATGGAGTTGAGAGCAAAAGGGCATCACATTAGCTTGGAGATGCCACTTGAAGCCCGTGTTAATCAAATCATCGAAGACTACAAGCCTTGGGAAAATATAGATGAGTGTATGGGGTCATTCCGAAAGATTAAATCCCGTATTCATACCCCTGTTGCAGCGGAAATAGAAGCATGCTTGATGAGTGAAAAGTATCATGCTGCTGTCGAGCTGCTGCTCACTTATTATTATGATCCAAGGTATTC
>NZ_JBFRDK010000063.1:0-31477 GCF_052113545.1 Paenibacillus sp. TAF43_2 | reverse complement strand
CCTCTAATCGCATCAATGAAGCTTTTATCCTGATTGGTGCTTTGAGCTGGCAGCTGAACTGGCAGAACGCCATCCATATAGGTTGAAATTTCAATTCTGCCATTCTCGAGATAGATCACGCCTAAATCTCCGCAGAAGGAATAAAACTCCTTATAGCCCGGTACATAACCAATAATGTTCAGCGCAGCAATGGCACCCTCTTCAAAGGCGATGCTCGAAAAAGAATCGATTTCCACCGGTGCACCGTGGCTGCTTAGCGTCGACTTCACCTCAAGCGGCGTAAGGCCTGTTGTCCATAACAGAACGTCAATAATATGGCTGCCTGAATCCATTAGCATACCGCCTCCAGAAAGCGCAGCATTTTGTCGCCATGTGCCTGTTTGGCTGCGTTTCCAATCCTGATAGAGCGTTGCGTTAATCGAGCTTAGCTTGCCAATTACGCCATCTGCTATCGCTTGGCGAATAAAGATGAACTCCGGTTGGAAATGCCTTTGGTAGGAAACCTGAAGCAGCCTCGAATTTGCCTCTGCAGCATTTATTAATTGCTCAGCTTCTTGGGAGGTGCAGGTCATCGGCTTCTCAATCAAGACATGGCAGCCTGCGTTCAATACATCAAGCGCTTGGGCAAAATGCAAAGTATGCGGGGAGCATATAATAACAGCATCCAAGCCGCCTTCTTCGAGCATTTCTTTATGGCCTGCGTATCGACGGGTATTGGTCAAATGGAATGTTGATAGAAACTGCAGAGCAGACTGTTCATTTGGGTCTGCCACTGCAACGATTTCCACGCCTTCCAGCGCTTGCATCTGACCAGCATGAAGCTGYGCGATACCGCCAGTACCTATAAAACCAATATGAATATTTTGCATATAATCATCTTCACTCCCCATGAGTAATGATTGCTGCGTTCTTGCTCAATAAACTCCTAGAATGGACAATCTCGTACCATTTGGAATCACATTTGCGGGTCTATCCTTAAACAACCATCTCTCCGGCGTATCACGAATATCACTTAGCTCTAGCACAAATGAAGCTGCCGGCAGCTGTTCTGAACGAAGAATAACTCTATTTCCATCAACCGCTATAATATCCCATATCAGAGAAATAGAAGCGCCGTTATCCCAAAGCTTGTAGCAGGAATCATTCATAGCCGAGTGTTCGTCAATCCGTTTGTTGAATGAAATCACAATTTCGTTTCTGCTTCTCCGTTCAGTTAGCATGGGAAACGGCTTATGATCATACATATAACCGCCTGTATGATACTCATAAGCTGTCCAAGATGCATAGCCGAGCGCAAAAGCCGTTTGACTGAATGTCTCCAGCCATTCCCCGCTTTTAATCATTGGTTGTGCAGAACCGATATCCGCCTGAACGGCTAATGGCAGCTCGGGAAATCGCTCCTTGATCTGATCGACAAAGGGCTGGTAGCCTTTAATGTAATCTGCTGGCAGATCACCACGCAGCCAATCGGGCCAATGCGTTTGCAAGAAATGGATATCGGGCTTAACCTTTTCAATCATCGATGGAGCATCAAGGCCTTGGTCTTCACGGAGTCGTTCAACGCTATCCTGTCCTGCATTGATCGCAAGCGACCAAGTGGCAACAACGATATCTGGCCTAACCTCGCGAATGCCTCCTTCTCCATTTATCATTTCATTTATAAAACCATTGACTGCTTCTACACGGAACTCGATCCACTTGTTGTAGGTTTGAACATCCCGAAGGTAATAGTTAGGAGCAGCTGCATTTGTAAAATCAGGCATATCTACGCCGTAACGTGCTCGGAACGCCGACCTAGCAAGCGGCCCAATATCTCCGTAAACCCCTCTCTCAATCCCGCCCCACTCCGGAAAATACGGCTCGGCAATTTCTATCCCGTCAAAAGGATACTCCGTCACAAGCTTAGCCATCGCTGATTTTTTCCACTGCACGTAGCCTTCACTAAATGGCGACAATCGCCAGAAGCCGTCATTCGGCTCCTTAAGCAGCTTCATCTGCCAAGAAGGCCATTCTTCTGGAAACCTGTCGGTAGAGAAGGTACCGTTTCCTATCACCATCGCCCACACCGGAATTCCTTTTTGACGGAAAGCGTGCAGCAAGTCCTTCTGAATGACATGTTCATTTACAACAAAATAATGGACGCTTTGATACCCTGCAAGCATAATTTCTTCAACAATACTCTCTGGCGACCTTTGCTGATAATAGGGAAATGAGGGATCAATCTGGATGCTAGGACCAGAAACGGCTTGGTTGCGAAATGAGTCCTTAAACAACGTAGACAACCATTTATACCTCCTTTTTCCAATTTCTCTTGTAGTGTACCACCTATAAATAGATAACGGAATATTTTTTTATTTATTTTAAATTTTTAGAATAAATCCTCCAATCGTTTCAATTTCGACTTTTCTAGTAGAACGAGACCACGCCTCATAAATGATCATCCAACAGCTGATGTGAGATCTCATACTCCAATTTTTATGACCATTTTAGAGAAAAAATCCTTTTTAATTTTTTTTATAAAAAAATATTCCATTTACTCAGCTTGATGTATAATAGGTGTAATTCATCATTTATCCATAAATGGAGGTCATTGTATGAGTAAAGTCGTTTACCTTCCGCTAGACGAACGTCCTTGCAATGCAAAATTTCCACAAATGATTGCTGCAATCAGCGATCTCTCGCTCGTCGCTCCGCCACTAGAATTGCTCGGAAGAAAGAAACAGCCTGCCCGCTATGAAGGGGTACATGACTGGCTGCTTCAGCAAGCTGTTGATGCAGACTACTTGATTCTTTCCGTTGATATGCTCGTTTACGGCGGCATTGTTCCTTCCCGTCTGCATCAATTATCGCTTCAAGCATGCATGGAACGTCTCCAACTGCTTGAGCAGCTGAAGCAGCGCAATCCATCACTTCGCATTTATGCGTTCAATTTAATTATGAGAGCCCCAGCTTACAACAGCAGTGACGAGGAACCTGACTATTACGCGCATTATGGACACTCGATTTATCGCTATGGCTGGTTAAAAGACAAGCAGACCTCCGAGCTGCTGAACGATGATGAACAAAACGAATGGCTTCAGCTTCATAACTCTATACCAAGCGCCATTCTAAATGACTTTCTAAAGCGCAGAGAAACGAACTCACAAGTGAATGAACATATTATCACGCTCGTACAATCCGGCATCATTGATCATCTTGTTATTCCTCTGGACGATAATTCGAAATACGGCTTCAGTCCGATGGAGCAGCGCAAGCTTCTTATCTCGGTTGAGGAGTACAATCTCATGGATAATGTGCTTATTTACCCTGGTGCTGACGAAATAGGAAGCATCTTATTCGCCAAGGTGTTTTGCTCGATCAAAAAATATCAACCTGAAGTTTTTGTTCGCTACTCCTCGACACTTGGGCCAACGATCATTCCGAAATACGAGGATCGCAGTCTGAATGAAAGCATAAAATCTCACTTAACTTCAGGAGGCGCCTTCATGGGTGATTCCTCGATGACAGCCGATTTTGTACTCATGATACATTCTCCTCCAGTGTCTTCGCATGATGCAGCTGAATCACCAAATTTATACCGGGATCGTCACCGTTCCTACTTCTCTGAGGTACATATAGCTGAATTCGTTACGGCGATTGAAGCGATAGCTAATAAAGGCTGCATGGTCGCACTGGCGGATGTCGCTTCATGCAATGGCGCCGATAATAGCCTCTTAAAGCTGTTATCCAAGAAAAACCTAATTTCCCGCCTCTCCGCTTACGCCGGCTGGAATACGTCCGGCAATACACTCGGAACGGTGATAGCGCATGCCATCGTAGCTTCCTACTATCGCCAACAAAGCAATAACCAAGAATCAAGCACACAGTTGAGCGAGCATTTCATGCTTTATCGTTTGATTGAAGATTGGGGTTATCAAACAATCGTAAGACAGGAAGTCGCTCATCACTTGCCAGAGCTCGGAGCCAACTACTTCGATGTGAGTCAAGTTAAAGAGCATGTATCTCAGCTCATCACCCAAAAGCTGCAGCGCTTCTGCAATGATTATTTAGCTGAACTCGCTGAGGGCAGGATCGACGAATTAAAAGCCGATCTCCCTTGGAATCGCATGTTTGAAGTCGATTTATCCCTATAACACAGCTCTCGTAAATGATCAACATCAGATATGGAAATGCTGTTCCTAGGCTTGCCCGATGGAACAGCATTTTTATTAATCCTTTAAAGCTCAGCTGAACTGAATTTCTTCACCCTTCTCTGCTGATTCGTATATGCCGCACAGCATTTTCATCACCTCAAGACCATCTTGTACTGGACTTAAGGTCTCTTTTCTTCCAAGACAGCTGTCGATGAAATGGTTGATTTCATTTTGGAATCCGCTGGCGAAATCAAAGCCTAGCTGGTCAACCTGCGGCGTAATGTTCAGAATCGTATCATGTTTCTCCGCAACGATGAACAGCTCCGGCTCGATTTCGGCGCCGCCTTTGTCACCAAAAATTTTGACGGTAATCTCATCTTTTTTGGCATGCAGCGTAAAGCTTACATCAACCAAAAGTGATGCCCCGTTGTCGAAACGGATAAGCGCGTTTGCCAGATCCTCAACGGTGTTTTTGCTGGAATCATAGTCGGATGCTTTGTAAAACGATAGATTTTGGACATTTGCCCGATTCCCTAGCTGACGATAAGTATTGCCGCTGATCGACTTTACTTTCGGCTTGCCCATTAAGTACCAGCATAAATCAATGATGTGTACGCCAAGATCTATTAAAGGCCCCCCGCCCGAACGCTCCTTGTCAGAGAACCAACCACCTGGATTCCCTAACCTTCGCAAACAAGTCGCCTTTGCATAATAAATGCTGCCGAGCTCACCTGCACTGATGAAACGCTGCAAAACGTCCGTATTCGAGCCGTAGCGCCTCACGAAACCAACCTGCAAAACCTTGCCGCTATTTTTCACCGCTTGCTCTACCCGCTCCGCTTCTGCAACGGTTTTGCAAAGCGGCTTCTCCACGAGCACATGCTTGCCGGCCTCTACGGCAGCAATGCTAATTTCAGCATGCGAGTTGTTCCATGTGCAAATGCTCACTGCATCGATTGCTGGATCTGCAAGCAGCTCGCGGTAGTCGGTGTACACCTTCTGCGCGCCAAATCTACTCGCTTTGTTTTGGGCCCGTTCTTCGTTTAAATCACATATGGCATAAAGGTTAACTTCTGGATTGCCTGCATACGCATTCAGATGAACCTCCGAAATAGAGCCTGCCCCGATCACGCCAATATTCACTTTTGTCATCGTTTATAACGCCCCTTTATAAATTGATAGGTCAAATCATAAATTTGCCTTTTCTCCGGCTCCTCCGCATATGCTGCATCAAAGAGCAGCTTGACGTCTTGATAATAACCTTTAAATACTTCCCCGCTATAACCATACCTTGCGCCGCCTGCCAAATAATTTTCATATTTTGCGCGGAAATCGCCATTGCTTTCAAAAACCCGAGAATCGACCTCGATCTCTACGCCCATGCCGGCTTGTTTGGCCATGTTGGCTGCGATCCCGACTCTCGATTCGCCTGTCTTAGTAAAAAAGTGATTAGGCTGCATTGCTGCTGCGTCAAAGCCTAGCTCCTTCCATTTCCAATACAAGCTGGCCCTGTAATAGGGAATCCAGAAAAATTTCAACCCTTTCGCGCGAACCATATCTCCCGTCCAGCCAATCAGCCCTTCCTCGTAGGGAACGCTCGTATTCACAGCTTCATTCATCCAATAGAGCGCCTTCAGCTCGAGAAAGGGCAAGTCAGCATTCTCCCAGCGCTCTAGAAGTTGACCAATATACCACTCAAGCGCTTTTTGTTTATTTCGAGTCGCTTCTACTGCAGAAACAATCGTATGATCGAAGCAAAGCGATTTGTTGTCATCGCTTATTTCTCCAAAGTTTTGTTGATTCGGAGCCGGATAGGGAATCATGAGCACAACCTTCATTTTATGCTCTGGGTCTGCTAATTTTAGAGCAACCTCCTCCATCGCTTCATTTAATGCCGACAGTTCACCTGATTCTGCAAAGGTCTTATCCAAGTACCATTGCCAGTCTTTTTGATCGTTTGGATGCTCCTCTGATTCTTCAAATCCGTTTGAGGAATAAGACCACTTGGCTAGAAACAAAGCACCGTCAAACAGCCATTCGAGCGGCTTGCCTTCAGCATCGATGTAGCTGATATAGGGAATAAATTGTTCTTTCCTCCATACGCCCGCATCGTTTTTATAATGACCGTTATAAAACAACATCAGGTTGTTTATTCCTGCCGTTTGTTCCCCTGAACGAAGAAAAGCTCCACTATCCGATCGCTCCATATCGCTGCCTCCTACTCATTACTTGATGCTCGTTACAAAACGTCTCACAACCTCTTGCGGCCTTGTAATAGCAGTTCCGATTACGACAGCGTGCGCGCCAGCGTCAAAGCAGCGCAAGCAATCCTCGATCGACCATATTCTTCCTTCCGCAAAAACGGGTGTCTGACCAAGCGCAGCTAATTTCCCGATCAACTCAAAATCAGGAGTTTGTTGCTTCGGACTTTGTGGCGTATAACCCGACATCGTCGTAGAGACGACATCTACGCCAAGCTTCATAGCGGAAACGCCTTCCTCAAAAGTAGAAATATCCGCCATGATCAGTGTATTAGGGAATTTTTTGCGAATAGCAGCAATGACATGATCCAGCTTCTCGTTTCTTGGCCTCGGCATGGAAGTACAGTCTATAGCCACGATGTCAGCACCCGCTCGAATCACTTCTCCTGCCTCTAGCAAGGTTGGAGTAATGTAGACATCGCTATCGGGATAATGTTTTTTATATAGTCCGATAACCGGAATCTTGCATTTGCGTTTGATAGCGGCAATATCCTGAGGCGTATTGGCACGGATAGCTGATGCCCCTCCGGATTCCGCTGCCGCTGCCATCGCAGCCATAATATCGGAGCCGTACAATGGCTCATGCTCAAGCGCCTGACAGGATACGATAAATCCTTTTTTTAGTCCGGCAATTAATGGTGGGATCATAGGGTCACCTGCTTATCCAAGAGCCCCTCGCTATCTACTCCTATGGCATCGTTCATTGCAGTACCCTCCAATCGTAAGTACGGTTGCCCGAATAATCGCTAGCCTACCAATCCTGTGCGCTCTACGCTTTCTACAAAGTATCTTTGTGCGAATAAATAAAGAATGAAGATCGGTAAAATGCCGAGCAGTGTGCCAGTGTTCAAATATAAAGATGTATGAGAAATACCTCCAACATATTCGGGTCGAACAGCGCCAGGCAGCAAATCGAGCATTCTTGCTAGAAGGGTATAATTTGGCGCAAAGAGATTTACAAAGTAGCTGTCATTCCATTGCCAGATGAACGAGAACAGCATGACCGTAGCTATCGCAGGTACAGCATTAGGCAGCATGACTCTTGCAAAGGTACCCGGAATGCCCGCTCCGTCCACATACGCAGCCTCCTCCAAATCCTTCGGCAGCGAGCGAAAAAATTGACGGAAAATATAAATATACAGACCGTTTTTCAAGCCCATCGCAAGCCCCGAAGAAATAAAGAAAGGCCAGAAGCTCTCCAGCAGATTCACGCCATCTTTTCCTGTGAACAGATGATAAAGCCCAAACACATCAAAAAAGCGATAATGCAAATACGTAGGAACCATAATCGTTTGCGGCGGCACAACGATGGTGAAGATGACGACTCCGAACAAAATGGCGCTGCCCCGGAACTTGAGCCTTGCAAAGCCATACCCAGCCAGTGCGCAGGAAGCAAGTTGAAGCAGCGACGTCCCAAGGCTGAGCAGCAGCGTGTTAGTGACGGATTCCGAATATTTTAAATAACCCATGACGATTTTGATATTATCCAGTGTAAAATGCCGCGGCAGCCAAACGACGGTTGCATCGAACATATCCTGCTTGTCGCGCAACGCGATGGAAAGCTTCGTAATGATCGGATACAAAATGATAAAACAAATCCCGACGATGAGTACGGAACGGATGAATATCCAAAGCCAATGCTTCGCTTTTTCAACTGGGCTATGGCGATCGTACCAGCTCGTTGCGGCCCGCACTAGGGCAGAGTCCGAGAAGCGGCTTTTCACCTTCGTCTCAGCATCCATATCTCTTCCTCCTTGTTAGTCATAATAGAATACACGCTTCGAAATCAGATACGTCGATACGACTAGAATGATCGAGATGACTAGAAAGTAAATCCACGACATCGCCGAGCTGACGCCAAAGTCCAATCGACCAAAAGCTGCGTCCTGAATCATTTGCGTCATTTTATTGTCATAGAAGGAATCGATGATGGTATACACCACATTCGTCAGAATGAGCGGCGAAATCATTGGAAACGTTATTTTCCAGAAGGCTTCATAACCTGTGGCCCCTTCCATCTTCGCCGCTTCATAAAGAGAGGGTGAAATCGACTGCAGCCCCGCTAAAAAAATGAGTATCTGGACGCCAGACGAGCTGATGATCTGGTAGATTCGATCAACCGCACTCGTCAAATACTCCACAATGTCCCGGCTAAGACCGGCTTGGAATAACAGCGGCCTAAGCTCAATGCTTCGCAGTCCAGAATAGTTGCCCTCCATGTCGGTTGAAGCGGAGCCGATCATTTGAGCTAGAAAATTGCCGTTATCAAGCTTAGCTATAACCCCTGAGGCTAACACAACTGGCAGGAATATGATCGCTCTCGCAAGCATTCTCCCTCTGAATTTCTGCACCAATAATGTGGCTGTAAATAAGCTGAAAAAAATAATGAGCGGTACGTTTAATGCCATCACCGTAACGGCTTCCGTTAAGGAACGAACGTACCACGCATCAACGAAAAAGATGTTGCGATAATTTTCAAGGCCGACATATTGAAGCGAGTAGCCTTCCGAATTTAGCGTCAGCTTATGGAAGCTGAATTGAAGCGACTGGACGAATGGGATAACCATCAGCAGTACGAATCCAAGCAGCCAAGGGGTTACGAACAACACGCCGTATATTTCCTTTTTGCGCTCCAAGCTCAGTGTTCGTCTCTTCGACATCCTTATCCCCCCTTAACGATGTAATCATGGGCTTCAATGCTCACACCATCCGTATGCACAACGGCATCGCTGTAATTTACATAAACCGTTAAGCCGCTCTCATACACGGTTTTGTAAGTGCGTTCCGCCAGCTTTTCGTGCTTGATCATGCTCTGACCGCGGACCTGCCGCAGCACTGCATTCACTTCGCCATACGCGTCGACAGCCTCATCAAACCATTGCTCATAATCATTCGAATAAAGATAACTGAATCGAGTGTCCTTAAGGACGGACGGCTCCGCATAGAACCAGCTAAAGTAGACATTTGATCCCGTTTCAAGCGAGCGCAGTACACTTTCCCGAATGTCTTGCTCATCAGCCATGTTGTATGCTTTTCCCGCATATTCGATATAACCATGCAGCACCATTTGGTTAAACGGTATCGACTCACCGGATAGCTGGTATTCATTGCTTTTTTGCGGCAGGTTTAGAATATGCGATACATACGGAAGCACATAAGCATTGCCGCCATTGACCATTATGCTTGGAGACATCTCCGAAATGGCTTCGAGCTGATCTGTAACGATTCGTTTTGCGTCCTCTCTTGTCACCTCTGCATTTCTTCGGAAATCCGAATGAAGCTCAGAGCCCAGATCCCTTAAGGAAATAGCTCCAGGATTCAGCTTCTTGAAATCAGACAGAAAACCGCTGACCGTTGAACTTAGCTTTCTTGGAGTCAACAAATAGTGTGACAACAGCTCGTTATGCCGAAAATATGCTGCGCGATCGAACTCATAAATTTTCGCATAGCGCCGAGAAATGTACTGGGCAGAGTCTTTGCTCGGGCTAAATTTCCCGGAATTCTGATAGATATGCTGGAAGGCAGCATCCGGATAAAACCCGCCTCCGCTCTTCTGCAGCTTTTCCGCTAATCGCTTCCAATCGCCTTTGCTCCCTATCACGTTATCCATGTCGATATTCGATGCTATCGTATGATTTAAGCCTTCATTAAACCAGCCCTTGTAACTCAGCCGTATATTTTGTATTTGCTTGCCGTGAAGCTGATCAACGAGCTGCTCAGCTTCCTTCAAATTCGTTAAAGGCACAAGAGCCTCATATGGAAAACCTAACATGTTTTTCTTTTTTGGGATGCTGCCAACAAGCTCCATATAAAATGGCGCATCTCCTTCTGCTTTCAGCTTTGTTAGCCCATCCGCCTTCTCCAAATAAGTGCGATAGCTTGCTGCCATGCCCGAGTAATCAGCCTCATCGCCGCTTAATAAGGAATAACGAATTTTCAAATTCCCCTTGTACGTCTCCTTTGGCGTTTTGTGCATAATCTCGTTATTGCTTAAACGCACCTCGTCCTTCGGCAAAATAATGAACTGGGCTGCAATCGTATTAAACTCATGCAATCGCCCCCTTATATCCGCGGAAAGCTTGGCGAGCGCTTCCCCCTGCTCAATAATGGCAAGAAAAGCAGCATCGTTCTTTTTCATTCCGAATACCGGCAACCGGTTTGGTTCAAGCGTATTAAACTTTTCATTTACATAGATCGAGCTGTCTTCACCGTAAATCGGAATCAGGATAGGCTGCGCTTGAATATTTCCAGTGTTGAACCTAATAAGTGTTCCCGACCCGTCAGGAAGAAAGAGGTAGCCGTCATCCTTCTGGCCCGCAGCTCCGAAATTTTCAAGAAGACTGATCGAATGTATCCGATAAGGCGGAGTATCTTCAGTGATGGTCGACGTATCCACTGAAGCGATTAAATCTCTGCCGTCCAATGTGTATTCAATCGCTGCTGAAAATTTCGGCTTAACCGATTCTTCAGCTGCTCCACCGCCGTCTCCCTCACCATTATCGATAGCAAAATCCTCTTCCGTATATTCCGCCTTCTCAAAAATTGCCAATAGCTTTTTCACGACAGCTTTTGGTATTTCTCGGCGTTCGTAAATACCCTGCTCCTCATTTAGCTTGTATCTAACCTTCAGCTGTTCTTGATCCGCAGGATCTTCCAATCGCTTCAGCAATCTTTCTTCGAACCGCTCCTTGCTTATCTTCTGCGGTATGGACTCGAGCCCTTTCTGCGGATCACCGAACAGATAGGTGACCGTCACCCCATTATCCGCTTGCTTAATTTCAAACTGATTAAACTTCACGCTGTTGTTATAGCTGTCATAATCCTTGTTCTGACCGCTCTTCGTGAGGTAAACGAAAGAGATTTGGGAGGATAATTTCCCCTTTAAATAAGGTGAAGCAAGGTTATCCTCCGAGCTGTCTGGATTCGAGCGCCAAATGTTCCCGCTTTTTTTATCCACGACTGCGATTTCAGCAGTAGCTTTGCTGATATACAGCCGAAGCGCATCGTTCTCCAGCACCGGATCAAGACCTTCTATTCGAGGCTCCACTTGAGCTGATGCGTACAGTGCACGGAGCGAAGCATCCGTTGCCGCGGCAACTTTACTAGGTGTCCCGGATGTAAGGGTACTGTTAACCGTTCCCGATGTGCAAGCCGGCAGCGACAGCGTCGCAAGCAGCAGGGATAATGCCACCCATTTCCGTGTATTGTGCTTTGACATGGCATTATCCCTCCCCTAGTCTAAACATCGCTTCTTTGTATACCGTAGCCGCGAAGGAAAGCATCTGCTGCGCTAAGCTGAAGAAAAGCAAGCCTAAGAAGATGATGATGCCCATCACAAGCATCGTTAGCAGCATCGTAATGACCGTTTTCCCCACCGTATACTGATGAACGGTAAGCATACCGACAAATAACAATCCAAAAAACCACAAGAAGCCGATTGACTCCAGCAATCGATAGAAGGAGCCTTCCTGAATCGTAATGACATTGGACAATAAAATGAGCGGAATTTGCATCAGCACAACTGGAATAAGCGCATAGGCGGTAGCCATTACAATTTCTTTGAATTTCCCCTCGCCATCCATCAGCGTCGTCATCGACCAGTTGGCGATGCACCATAGAAAAAACGGGAGCACAATAAATTTAATCTCATCTAGCACGTTTACATTCTCTGCATTGACCGTTGGATTAAAGATAAAGCCGGTAAACTGCCTTTTAAGCACATAGAGAAGAGAGAGAATAAGCAGCAGCAGCAAAGCAAACCAGATCTTCCCTTTTCGCTCGAACTTCAGCTCCCAGAATCCATTAAACGGATGGAAGATTGTATACCAGCCCATTCCCACTACGCCAGGCTCAGCTGTTCTGCGCTTGATAAGCACTCTCGCAGCGATGAGCAGAACGACTGCTGTTGTCGCTACTGCCGCAATTTTCCCGAAATGCTCCCACATGAAATCCTTGCGGTAACGTTCAAAAGCCCGTGAATAATATTGCGTGTGCATGCCCAGCTCAAAATGCTTCATCGCTTCGTAATTATGTCCTTGTCTGAGCTCCGCTTTCCCTATTCCCAGATAAGCGATTTCGAGATTGTTGTTTAATCGCAAAGCCTCGCGCCATTTCTCGACCGACTTTTCTTCCTCGCCAATATCATTATTAATAACGGCTTCTCGAATCACCTTTCCATAGCGCGTTGGCTCAAACATGACCAGCTGATTCAAGCCTTTATCCAGCACAATCATCTTATCGCCTAACATGTCAATGTCGGTTGGCGTCTTAAACGTGCCAACCTGCTCACCAAGCAGTCCGTAAATATACATCAGCTTGCCTTCTCTGTCGTACGTAAAGATTCTCCCTCGCGTACTATCCAAAATGCTGTAAATCCCATTTCGATCAAGCGCGACGCTTTGAATAGCTGATGTTCCGGGCCGTGTGCCTCCCATGCGGAATCGGATATCGCCTTTTGGCGGCTGGTAGCCCGTTCTCTTCAGCACGTCCGTTCCAGATGGATTCAACCGCTTAACTGGTGTATCCGAGAATGCCTCGCTTGTCGTAGCATAAACAAAGCCCTCGCTGTCAATATCGACGTTGTTGAATTCGACAGGGATAAAGAGCACCATTTTGGAACGCTGCTCCTTCGTCATGACGCGCTTCCAGAACAAATCCGCGGCACTGTAGCGTACTTTATTGACCCCCATAAACCCTGAGAACTTGCCGCCGGAATCAAACTGCATAATGCCATTGAACACGCCTTTTCCGACAACATATAAACGACCCGCTGAATCTCCGACCAGCTTGATCGGCTCATAGACAAAGTTCCCGCCCAGCACATCGCTCTCCGGAGCGCCAATGACGCGTACCAGCTCGCCTTCCTTCGTTAGTTCAACAATGCGTTTGTTTCCTGTATCGGCAATGAACAAATGTCCATTTGAATGTACGAAGATCCCTTGCGGAGCTGAGAAGCGATCCTCTTTATTGCCATTCACAAAAGCATCAATCGTCTGAATTACGCTTGCTTGCTCATCAAGCACTACGATGCGGTTATTCCCTGTATCCGCGACATAGATCTGATTGTCAGCGGTGATGAACAAATCCTCTGGCGATTTGAATGGTCCGGAGCTTAACTGCTCCCCGCCGATTTGCTTCACTGGCAAGTACGGCACAGGCGCTGGCTCAGGATCTCCCCACCACGAATAATTGTAGCCATCGTATGGCGCAGCATAGACCGGAACCGAAATGCCAACCAGGATCAGCATTAGTGGGAAGAGCAGCAGCAATTTACATAATCGATTCAACGTAAGCCTCCCCTTTCCCATCATTCTTTCATGCCGGAGGTTGACATCGTTTGAATAACGCTGCTCTGCGATAGCACAAAGATGAGAATCGGAACGGTGAGCAGCAGCAATGTTGCTGCCATCGAAGGACCCGTTCGTGCGATGCCTCCCGCCAGAATTTGACTTAACGCGTAATCAATTGTTTTGAGCTGCTCGCTGTAAATGTACATCGAGCCCGCTGCTCCGCCTGCCCCCCATAAACCTTGGAAAGAGAAAATAACTAGCGTAAGCCATGCAGGTTTGACGACAGGCATAACGACACTCCAGAAAATGCGAACTTCACTGCAGCCRTCAATCTGTGCAGCTTCGAGCAGCGCATCCGGTATTTGCTCCATAAACTGTTTCATAAGATACAGCCCAAGCGAGGAGCCAATTGCCGGAATAATAACCGCCCAGTGGGTATCCAGAAAACCGAGCCATGACATCGTCATGTAATTCGTAATCTGAGTAACCGTAGCTGAGAACATTAGCGATAGGACTACAATGGTAAAAAGGAATCCCTTTCCCGGAAATTTCCGCTTCGCCAGTGGATAAGCTGCGAGGGAAGCAATGAGCACATGACCGACCGTACCAACAATCGCAATAAAAAAAGTGTTATAAATGTAACGAGTAAAAGGCACCCATGAGCCGGAAAGCAGATGATATAAGTCCGTAAAGTTAGTGAATGTTGGATTTTTGACCAAAAAATCAGGCGGAAACTTCAAAATTTCGTTAATCGGCTTGAATGCATTGCTGATCACAAATACGAGCGGCATTGCCATAAAATAGCCTACTGCTGCAAGCAGCAAGAACAGAAAGATATCGCCCATCCATGAGCGGCTTATTCTTTTTTTTCTTAGACGAATTGTGATCATCGCTACTCACCGACCTTCGCCAGCAGCCTTCGTACGATGAGATTGGAGCCGAGCATCATTGCGAACAGCACGGTCGCAATAGCTGAGGCGTATCCCATCTCAAAGCGAATGGAGCCGTAATCCATTAAATGCGTAACGATCGTATGGCCCGCATACTTCACGCTTGGGAACCCAGCAAGCGCAGTCGCTACCTCCGCAACGCCGAAGGACGCTGTAATTTGGATGACCGCACCGAACATCAGCATCGGCCTCATTGAAGGCAGCGTAATGAACCAAAGCTCCTGCCAGCGGTTGCGTATGCCATCGATTGCACCCGCCTCGAATAACGTTTTATCAAGTCCTTGCAGCCCTGCGATGAAGGCAAGAAAACTCGTTCCAAGGCTGAGCCAGAGCTGTACGATAATGATGATCGGAAGAATATATTTAGGTGTCTTGAGCCAAAGGATGGGCTCCAATATCAAATGCCACTTGAGCAGGAAGGCATTGATATATCCATAGGAATCACTGCTGAACAAGAGCGTCCACACGATAAAGGCGCTCCCTGACAAGGCAGGCGCATAAAAAACCAGCGTCGCAAAAGCTCTAATCTTTGGTGGAAACTCATTAATAATCCACGCGAGCACAAAACAGGCGATATAACTGACAGGTCCTGTGATTGCGGCGAAGATCAACGTGTTTTTTAGAGCGATTAGAAACACATCATCCCTAACGAACAATTGAGCGTAATTGCGCCAGCCTACCCACTTCGGAAACTCCRGCATATTAAAGTTAGTGAAGCTGACCAGCAGCGATAAGCAGACGGGAAGGACGGTAAAGGTGAAGAAGATCAGAAAGAACGGTGCAATCATGGCATATAAAACCTTGTTCTTCGAAACTTCCTTCCACTTCAGATTCAACCGCGGCCGCAGCGTTTTGCTGTCCAATTTTAACTTGCTTTTTTTAACAAGCTGAATCATATGGACCCCTCCCTTCTACTTTGTCGGCAAATCAAATTCTTCGCGCTTGATCGTAATTTCCTGATTGATCGTTCGGACATAGTTTTCCAGCGTTTCCCGCGGTTCGCTGCCGTCGGTGTACACCTCGTAAAAGGCATTATAGATGTGCCGATCGAGTGAATAGCCGCCTGGGACAGCAGGTCTGCCGACGACCCAGTTCAGCTCCTCAACCAGCTGATTCATTTCCTTTGCTGACCATGGAAGACGCTGCAAAGCTTCTAAATTCGCAGCTGCATATCGCGCCGATTCCCCTAATATCGCTTCCATCTCACGCCCAAACGTGACCTGCGCCTCCGTGTCCGTCCACCATTTCATAAACGCCCAGCCTGCCTCTTTATTTTTGGCGTCTTTAAACATCACTGTGCCTGTAGCTGAGCTAAGTGTGTCGTGGCGAACCGTCCCCGCCTCGCTCTTCGTGCCCGGTACCGCGACAAAACTCCACTGGCCTCTAATTTCCGGGGCAAAAATCGTCAAGAAATTGAACGTGGTATAATCCGCAATACCAATTGGCATCTCGCCTGTACGGAAACGGTTAATGAAATCAAATTCAATTGGCAGCTTATAGTTGGTATACAGCTCCGTCCACTTTTGGAACGACTCTATGCCAATAGCTGAATCAAGGTCGGTTGCAATACCGTCTTTCTGGTAATATTGGCCGCCATTTTGATAGAGCATCGATTCAAACACAATATTTTGCGGCAGCGCCAAATCCATGTTGTGCTTCTGGAGCTCGGGAATGATACGGTACATATCCTCCCATGTTTGCGGCACGTCCAAATGCAGCTCTTCCAAAATATCTTTGCGATAGAAAAGCATTGGGAACGATTGTGTTTCTGGTAGAGCAAACACGCCGTCCTGATACTTAAAGCTTGCGAAAGCGCTATCCATAAACCGGTCCTTAACCTGTTCAAATTCCGGGAAGCTGGATAAATCCTGAAGCGCGTTCCGCATCGCAAAGTTGATTACATCGCCTTGGGTAAGCGCGATATCCGGGCCTTTCCCCGCTAGCGTTGCAGGCAGAACGACTGCTGGATTCACGAGCTGTAAATTAACTGAAATGCCCGTTTGCGGCGTAAAGGTGTTGTCAATCATAGACCGCAGCAGCTGAGCCTGATCTCTTCCTGCTGCAATCCACACGGTTACTTCCTTGTCTCCTTGCTTGACGTTGCTGATGTGGCTGTAATCCTCGGAAAACGATCTGGCAAAGGACATCACTTCATGTACAGACTTCCCGATGATTCCAGTACTGACCTTCGGGACAGGTACGTCCTGCGATTTGAAAAACAAATAATCGATTTCAAGCGGCTGTTGATTTACGGTAAGCAGCCAAGTGCCGAGGGCGGTCACATTATCCTTGAATCCTTTGAGCCGTGAGGTCAACGTCTCGGTACGGCTTCCAATATCCTTCAATTGATAGGCGGTTGTTCTTAAGATCGTCGTGCTGGCGCTCGTGCCGCCAACCAGCTCATCCATCCGATCTGCTGCGGCAGTAAGAAACTCGCTCTGCTCCTTAAACACCTTTTGCAGCTCAGGAATTTTTTTCTCCAGCTCGTAATCGCGAAGAGGGTCTGGTGAAGCCGAAGTGATCATGATGATTTTGAGATACAATGCGTTGAGCTGCTGGATGCTGGAACGCACCATTCGAATAATTTCAGCAAGGTCGCCCATCGTCAGCTCCAGCTTGATTTCATGCTTCCCCTTGGTCAAATAAAATAAGTACGGCTTGCCATCCTCGCCAGGCATTCCAATCTGCCATGCGCCGTCATAACGGAAAGGGATAGCTTCCGCCTCCTTGAACGGAATTTTTCCGTCGATGGAAAGCTCTCTAACCACGTTCACGCCTCTGACCGTATTTTGCTTGTATCTAAGGCCAAATTCATAAAGCCCGTCTTCTGGAATATCAAGTTTCCACGAAATCCACTGTCCAGGAATTTTCCAGTTGACGCCTCCGATTGTATTCATTCTAATTTTTGATACATGATAGGGTTCCGTGCCAGGACTGGAGCGATCATTCAGCGGATACAATGAGGGATTTGATTTGAACGCGGCGTCCTCGCCTTGAAGCTTAATAAACAAGCCGTTCGTCGCACTATAGCCTTGCTCTTGATACCCTTGCGCTACTTTCTCATAGGGAGGAATTTCTTCTTGCTGGTAAAGCTTCAAATAGTCTATAATCATCGGTTCTCTTAGAGAAACGAGTGAAATTCGATGTTGGCCTTTGGATAGATAAAAAGAGAACGGCTCACGATAATAACCTTCCGCATCACGCAATACTCTCTCCTGCCACTGCGGGCTTTCAACTTGTCTCGGCCGCAAATCATTTTGCTTGGCATCCTGCTCCAGCTCGGCCAGCTCATTGCGCCATACCCGTGAGAAAACAAGTCTGGATGCTTCTTCAAAAGGAACTTCACCGTCGATACGCAGCTCTCTCTCAATGGGTGAAGTGTTGCCTTCCACCGGAAAATAGCGCAAAGCCATATGATATAATCCGTCTTCTGGCACATCAACATCCCAATGAATCACACCTGAATCTTCCGTTTCAACGACTGGCGTCTCGGCACCGTCGTAAACTTCCAATTTTTCAGCATTCATACCCTCAATCGCAGCAAAGGATTCGGCTTCAATTGTTTGATTGATCGATGGATGCGGCTCATTTGCATACTCAGCTGCATACTCTTCATAGCGATTTCCTGCTGAAGGAAGGTTTGCTAATTTCTTCTCCAATAAGGCTGATGCCGCATGAGTAGACTCCAGTATATGATCGCTGCCTGAGGAGCGGCTTGCAGGATAAATGGAGACGATTGTCAGGCATATGACTAGAGCCAGCAGTGCGCCAACCACTCTCTTTGTTTTCCTGGTTACCTTCAGCATGCGAACCCCTCATTCCTCTTTAAATGGTCGTCCATATAAAAGGATGGGAATCCCTTATGGGGATTCCCTGCGATGCTGTTTCATCAATCTAGTCTCATCCTTTATTGTGCTGCCTTTGTTGTTGTTTGTGTATTCAAATCCTTATCAATCGCATCCTGTGCAATTTGTTTATTTCGCTCAAGCACTGTCTCTGGCGACTCGCCGCGATTGGCAATCGAATAGGAAATATCGCTTAAAGCTCCGCCTAGCGGCAGAAAAATAGGCTGTGCATATTTCAGAGAATCGAGCATCACTTCAATATCGCTTTCATCAGCAAGCAGCTGCTTCTCCGCTTCCTCGCGGTTAATCGGCTCTACGCGATCCCACATTTGAATTTGTTCCCAAATATAAGCTTTCTCTTTTGCTCTCTTAACGATGGCAGGGATATAGAACTGCACGTAGTTTTCAATGCTGCCTTGCCATGTTGTTGCTTTTGGACCTTTAGGGAAATAAACAAAACCTTGCTCATCGGTCATTGTTGTTCTTGTTGCGCCTTCCCACACTTCACCAGTCACCATTGCGGCTTTACCGGAGTTGAATAACGTTTGCGACTCATTGTAATCCTCGAAATTCTCGTTTTTGTTAGGAGCGACGACTTTATGCACATTAAACAGATCACTAAAAAATCGAAGTGCTTCTAGCAGGTTTGGATCGTCATAGTTGAAGACGTTTTTGCCGTCTTTGAGTGTAATAAAGGAGGAGTTGTTGGAGTGAATCAAGATGCGCGATAGATTTCCGACGATATTGGTGACGCCCCATTGGTCGATTACACCGTCGCCGTTCGTATCTTTTGTCGCTTTTTTGGCGATGTCTAGGAAAGCGTCCCATGTCCATTTGTCTTGAGCGATCAAATCATGCGGATCTGGAAGACCTTCGCGCTCAAATAATGTTTTATTGTAGTAGAGACCAGAGGCGTTGTTGATATTGGAGGTAAAGCCGTACATTTTGCCATTGACCGCACCGTGCTGCTTCAAGCCTGCAGGCCATTTGGGATCATCAAAATTGAAGAAATCATCCACCGGCATAAACAATCCTTGATTGATTGCCGGCACTGCAAAATAGTAATCCAAAGGTACGATATCGGCTGCCGACTCACCAGAGAGCGCGGCGTTTGTAACCATTTTGATGTTCTCGCCCCAAGGCACCTTCTCCCACACAATCTTCACATTATATTTCTTCTCGGCAGCTCGCCACTTCTCCAGTGTCGCTGCACCTTCCGGCGTATCCTCTGACGGTCCGTCGACCCAGTGAATAATTTTCAAAGTCTCGCCGTTCATGTCGATAACCGGCTCTACAGGCGGAGCTTCTGTCGGAGCTGCCGTTTCAACAGTCGTATCATTCGTAGGCTTGTTCGTCGCTTTCTCACTTCCGTTATTGGTGCCCTTGCTGCATGCCGATACAAAAACGAGCGTAACCGCCAATAAAACCATTGCAAACCATTTTATTTTCCGCATAGCTTTACCCCTCCAATGGATGAAATGCAAGAGCTCATGCTTACTATACATTTGCTGCGATCAACTGCTGTTTGGTCATCCCTCCCTGTTATCAGTTCAAGTTCCAACCCCGCATCAATGCCTTCATGCCCCACTTACTTGGAAGGTTTCGGCTTACTTTTTATGTGATTGTCATGGTAGTCTACCAATAATGAGATGCTATAAATCCTTCCAGAAAGTGATGATCTTTCCTGTTTACAACATATCATCACTGGAGGAATTTTTCAATAATTTTATTTTTTCTGAAAGAAAATTCTTTTATTCGTAAATCTACTTTAAAACCGTTTGGAAAAATCGTATTTTAAAAGGTTCGTCCTTTTACGGGTGAATCCTTTTTTAAGCTATCACACAATGGATTTTTTCTCCACTATTAATTTATATATTAAAAAAATATGCCTTTATTCTATATTGTCAGAAAATTTAAACATTAGCTGTCAGCGCTCTCTATTGGCATAATTTCGGTGCTTGTCGGACATCTTAAGAAGGACTACTGCACAGAGAGGAGGATTACAAATGGCTAAACCAGACAACAGAGAAGATAATGCCGCTCATTTGCAGCAGCATATTAACAACACAAAAGAAAATTTGCAAGAAGCAGAACAGTACTTAAATGAATTTGCAGATGAATTATCTTCGGATCAGCAGCAATCGATCGAAGCTAAAAACGAGCGCCGTAAAGAAAGCATCCAATCTTTCGCAGCGGAGAAGCAGGATGAAGCAGGGCAATAAAGTAAACTCGATTCCCTAAAGCAGTGTATTCGGACATATCAAGAATAACCGGGGATTTCGGCGTTTTCTGCTTCGCGGCTTGCCTAAGGCAAGTCTAGACGCCGTGCGGCTTTCGCTTGCCCACAATCTGATGTTGCAAGCAAATATAGACCAGAATAGAAAAATAGCCATACAGGAATAGCTCTCCTGTACGGCTATTTTTCATGTGAGCAATCCCTTCAGAAGCTAAACGCTTTTGAGACAGCCCTATTTTTAATAGGCTTTGCGATATGATTGAAAGACGGCCCTATCGATTAATACAGCTTGTCTACGACGGAGCGAGCCGTCTTCTCCAAAGCTTCTGTGGCATTATTTTTCTTATGAGACAACAAATTGCACAAAATATCCAATAAATGTACCTGAGTAATTTTTGTTGACCAAGATCCGCCTTCGGTAGGCATCTCACGTGAGGGCACCAATAAAATGGTGTCGGCATGTGCTGTAATCGGAGAACGCATATGGCTTGTCAAGCAAATCACCTCAGCTCCATTAGCTCTCGCTTGGCGCAGCGGATCTACCAAATCTCTCGTGCTTCCCGAGGTTGATATGCCAAACACCACTTCCCCTTTCTTCACGAGCGATGCAGACATCGCGATAATATGGGAATCCCTATGCGCCTCCACATTCATTCCAATTCGCATCAGCCGATAATGAAGATCAAGCGCTGTAATACCGGATGATCCTACTCCAAAAATATAAATTTTGTCCGCTGCGAGCATCCGATGGACTGCTTTGTCCAAATCCGCCGGATTGATTAGATCAAGCGTATTTTTCAGCATCATTTCGTTGCGAAGCGTAATTTTTCTTGCCTTCGTCAGCGTGCTGTCTTCTTCTTCTATTTCAACGGTCGAGTACGACGGACGGTTGACCAAATCCTGCGCAATAGAAAGCTTAAACTCTTGATAACCGCGGAAGCCTAGCTTGCGGCAAAAACGAATAACGGACGTTTCGCCTACCCCCGCCTGCTCAGATAAATCGGTTACYGTCGCCATAACCGCTTCCTCGGGATTTGATTTCACATAGTCGGCTACTTTTTTCTCCGCTTTGGTCAAGGAAGTATATATACTCGAAATCAACAAAAGCGTATTGGACTGGTTAATTTTTTGACCTGCCATCTTCATCGTATCAGCTCGCTTCATAGTATACTTATCTCAATAGTTTAGATGATCTATTCTTGGCTTACAATAAATGACATACTCTCAAAACTCCTGATTAATTCCTATCGCTTCACATAATCAGGATAATCGGTAATAATGCCATCAACGTTAAAATCAAGCAATGGCGGCACTTCCGCTGCCGAGCGAACCGTCCAAGGCGTCGTTTTTTTGCCTAAAGCATGAATGGTGTCTACGAAACTTTTTGTAACGAGATTCAAGCTCGGGTTCACATAATCTGCATACACGGCTGTTTCTTGAATCTTCTCTGCCGTTACATCTTCAGACTGATAAACGAGCAAACCAACTAGAACCTGGGGCATAATAGCACTAAATCGCTTCACAGAGCTCTGATCAAAAGATTGAACGATAATAGAGGCAGGATCTTCATCCAGCATGCCRTGAGCAAGCAGCTCTTCGGCTAACTTTTGCTCTATCCCCGGATACAGCCAAGGCGCCTTAATCTCGATTAAGATACCGATCTTCCCTTTGCATAAGGTGAATACCTCTGATAGTGTTGGCATTCGTTCACCTTCAAATTTCGCATTAAACCAGCTTCCTGCGTCCAGTTCACTCAGCTGAGCCATCGTAAAGTCCAGCACCTTGCCTTTGCCATTACTCGTACGATCAACCTCTGTATCATGAATAACAACAAGCTGCCCATCCTTAGTAAGCTGAATATCCAGTTCCAAGAAATCAGCCTTCATCTCTATCGCAAGCAGAAATGACGCTATCGTATTCTCGGGTGCATACCCGGCCGCACCTCGGTGGGCAATGACGATAAGTTTTTTATTGATTGCTGGTTTCATTCTGATCCCTCTCCTCTATCCATGCCATCCACTCATCAATATTTGCTGACATTTCCTTTAAGGACGAGAAGGTCAACAGCACCTGCTCATTGCCAAGCTGCTGCTCCGAATCACCGAAAATATCTGTGTGCAGCGAACGTCTCATATTGTACTCCAGCCATTCGAGCATGCTGCCCATTCTGCCGTAGAAAGCTTCCTTCACATGCGTTAGCTCTGTCCCACCGGCCTTTTGATATGCGCCTAGCATCGTCATAAAAGTCTCTTTATTGACGTGTCCCGTATCCATCCCGCTCCAGCTTAAGGCAGCATCAAGCAGCTCCATTGTTGGATTTGTTGAGCCAGCTGCTTCCCAGTCAATAATATGCGGATGAAGACCGTCCTTCCAAACGACGTTTTTCGGATTTAAATCGCGATGGCTGAAGCACTGGCTATTGTTCAACATCTGGCTGGCTTGCTGATACTGATGATTCCATTCTAACAAGTCATTGAATCCAGCATCCATCTGCTGCGCCCATGGCGTCGCTGTCCTGAGCCCATCATCTATCAATTTCCTCCAGTAGTCCTGCCCAAAGGAGGTCCAGAGTGGACTTTGCTGCTCCTCGAAATTCAAGCTGTGAATCTTATGAAGCAAAGCTCCAATTACACTCGCGTGTTCCCTGCGGCAATCAGCGGGAGTAATGACAGCTCCGTCAATCCAATCAAACAGCATAACATCCACGCCAGAAACCTGAGTAATAATGTCATTATTAACCGTCTTTGCTAAGACGGCAGGTATGCCTGAACTTGCTGCGGCTGCTGCAATACGCTCCGAGAGCAAATAGTTGGACAAGACACCTGCTCTTGCCATAATTTCAGGGTTTAATATTTTCAAGGCGAATTGGCCTTCTGTTGTGCTGAGCTTCCACATGTGATGAAGCAAACCGCCAGTGACCGGACTTGGATGAATGAGCGGCTCTCCAATCTCGTAATGAATACAAAGACTCGTAACCCATTGCATATTGATCTCTTGAGGCAATAGAATCCCTCCTCTTTCCTTCAATTATCTTTCACAATTTAAAATAATGTTCGGATATAGGCTTTATGGCCTGCCAGAATTTTGAAAAAGATATTTTTTTTAATAATATCATAATTGGTGGATATAATCTCTATCTCGTGTTACGATATAGCAAATTTTCATTCAATTCTAGAAGGGCGGGACTCGAATGGAACAACAATCGATTACGGCTGACATCATTATACTTGGCGGAGGGCTTGGCGGATGCATGGCTGCACTATCCTCAGCTAAGTTAGGCATGAAGGTGATTGTTACGGAAGAAACAGATTGGATTGGCGGGCAGTTGACTAGTCAAGCCGTTCCTCCCGACGAGCATCCTTGGATTGAAAGCTTCGGCTGCACCCGTACATATCGTGAATTTCGCGACCGTATTCGCCGTTATTACAAGGAAAACTATCCCTTAGTAGAAGACGCCAAAAACAATGATCGCCTAAACCCAGGAAACGGCTGGGTCAGCCGACTTTGCCATGAACCAAAAGCCGCGCTTCATGTGCTTGAGACCATGCTTGCTCCTCATATCAGCAGTGGAAAAATAACAATTCTACTCGGCTATCAATTAAAGTCCGCTGAAACAAACGAAGACCTGATTGAATCTGTCCTTGTCAAACATATCACCTCAGGTGAAATGAAGAAGCTGCAGGGCTCCTACTATTTGGACGCGACCGAATGCGGCGACCTTCTTCCTCTTGCCGGTGCAGAGTATGTATCAGGAGCTGAAGCAAAAGCTGAAACGGGAGAACCGCATGCGCTTGAGCAGGCCGATTCCCTTGATATGCAATCCTTTACGTTTGTATTTGCTTTGGATCACATGGAGAACGCGGATTATACGATTGAGAAACCAGAGCAGTATGACTTTTGGCGAAGCTTCATTCCTGCGCATTCACGCTTCCCGCTGTTCGGCTGGAAAATGGGAGACATTCATGATCCGTGCCAGGACAAAGAAATTATCTTCATGCCCGATGGGAAAGAACCCATGCCCTTCTGGACTTACAGGCGCATTATTGACCGTTCTTTGTTTAAAGAAGGCTCGTTTGAAAGCGATATCACTTTAATAAACTGGGCACAAAACGATTATTATTTAGGTCCTATTTATGAGGTAACTGAGGAAGAAAAACAAAAACATWTGAAGAGTGCGCGTCAGCAAAGTCTATCGCTCGTTTATTGGCTGCAAACGGAAGCACTGCGTCCAGATGGAGGCATTGGTTATCCCGGCCTTCGACTTCGCGGTGACATTGTTGGAACAGAAGATGGTATTGCCAAACATCCTTATATACGGGAATCTCGCAGAATAAAGGCGCAGTATACGATTACGGAGCATGATGTCAGCCTCGAAATCAGGGGGGATCAAGGGATCAAACGATATGAGGACAGTGTAGGCGTCGGAAGTTATCATCTAGATCTCCACACAACAACAAAATCCAATCGCGGCTTCTACATTCCCAGCTTGCCATACGAAATTCCGCTCGGAGCCCTCCTCCCTGTTCGGATGAAAAATTTGCTCCCTGCGTGTAAAAATATTGGCACCACTCAAATTACAAACGGCTGCTACCGGCTGCATCCAACCGAATGGAACATCGGTGAATCTGCAGGTTATTTAGCCGCTTACTCCATTGTAAATCAAGTCACCCCGCATGAAGTACGAGAAAATAAGCAGCATCTGGAAGCTTTCTTAACGCTTATTCAAAATCAAGGCATTGAGACGCATTGGCCAGAAAATTTGAAGCGGTAGCTTAAAAATAAAAATATTTTCCTCTTTTCATAAAATTTATGGAAAAACGATCCACTTGCTGTTACACTACTGCTAGATAAACAATCCATCATGAACATGAACAGCTACTTTATCCGAAAGGCGGTGAAGTGTAAGGTTCTGTTTTATGCGTACAAATGAGAAGATTCGAGGTGTATGCCATGATGACCAAACGATTGTTTAATCTCGTCCTTTGTGTTGCCCTTCTTCTGATCAGCATTTCTTCAACCGCCTTCTCAGAGCCCGCTTCTCCTGACCAGCCATCCATTACGCTTGAGGACGGCACAAACCACATCGTTGACCTCATTAATCAAGAGAGTCAAGACAACAAGCTCATGATATTTACCCGCAGCTACGGAACCACAACAAAACCTCCGCTCGTTCCGACAACAGAAGCCATCATTACAAACAATATCGTTACAGCCATATACACAAACAGCACTAACGGCACTTATATTCCTGCTAACGGATACGTCATATCTGGAACGGGCAACAAAGCTTCATTGATCAACAACTTCAAGATTGGAGATTCCATTGCAACGAGCTTTCCTATTTCAGTTTATCCAGCCCAATATTTTACCGTTAATGAAGAGATCGTTCCAATTACTCAGGTTAATGCAGGGCGCGGAGCGGCGGATATCGTTCTGTATTTGCCAGAATACGGCCCTGCAACAAAAACAAATCCATGGGGCATGGAGATCACCGTTGACGGAGGTTCCGTTACGCGAATAGCAACGATGACGCAGGATACTAGCGGCAATTGGCTCGATAACAACTCATCTATTCCTGCGAGTGGATACGTTGTCTCTATTCAAGCTGAAAGTCCGTTTTTTGCCAAATTAAATGGAACTGTGCGGATTGGAGATGCCGTTGAATTGAATATGAACAATGAAGTGTTAGTTGAAGCCTCCAAAATAGGATACGACGCCTTAAATCCGCGAACGAGAGAAGATAATCCCGGAGGCTGGGATGACGGCAGCAATGAACCATACCCCGGACACCGCGGAACGGACCAGCTCATTATTTACGACAACAGCTATGGCGCAGCAACAGGAACGAATCCTTGGGGATACGAGGTTGTCGTAAACTCGGAAGGCAAGGTCACGCAGGTGAGCGGCAATAATTCTRCCATTCCAGCTGGCGGATATGTCATATCCGGGCATGGAATCAAAGCAAGCTGGCTAAGCGAGCATGTATCCATTGGCAGCAGCTTCAAGCTGCTCACGGATAAGAAACAAGCGTTATTTCTGTTCACGCCAGAATCCTATCTGGATAAAGCGCAAATAGGAATAGATGCCGCGAAGCAAAAGCTTATTCTCTCCAAGCAGCAGTTTCTAGACATTAACTATAACGGTATGGAACAACAAATTACATCTGCACAAGCAGCATTGGTCGATTTGAAAAGCCAGATTGCACAAGGTGATTTCGCTTCCTTCACCGTCCAGTTCGCAGAGCTGCACGCACGGGTGGAGAAAGCCAGCTTCATGGGCTATGAATCCCGCGCTGTAGACCATCGATCCATTTGGATTCGTCCGAAGGAAACGAATCTCGAGCAGGTTCAGCAGCATATTGCGAAGCTTCACGCTTTAAATATTAACTCCATTTACTTAGAGACGTGGTGGAATGGCTTTACGATTTACCCAACGAGCCATCCGCTAGCTGCTCAAAATCCGATTTATGGCGGTTTTGACGTATTGAACGCCTATATAACAGAAGCCAAAAAAGCAGGCATCGAGGTTCATGCTTGGGTCGAAAACTTTTTGGTAGGCGTCGGCAGTATGGCAGGTCCCGTCAGAAGCCTTAAGCCGGAATGGTCCATGATGAGTAGACAAGGCCATGATTATCAAGATGTTCCGCTTTACAACACCCAGTATTATTTCCTCAATCCTGTAAGGCCTGAAGTACGGGACTTTGTTTCTGAAATTTATAAGGAGCTGCTTCAGAAATATAAAGTAGACGGCTTGCATTTGGACTATATTCGTTATCCCGATGCAGGTGATTACACGAACGACTTTGGTTATGACTCTTATACGCGCAATCTGTTCAAACAGAAGCATGGCGCAGATCCGATCGACCTTCATCCCGGCGACAAGCTTTGGCAAGCGTGGGTTGATTTTAGAAAAAATACGATTAATGAGTTCGTATATCGGATCTCCAGTGAAGCCAAAAAATTGAAGCCGGATATCCGAGTCTCCGCCGCCGTATGGCCGAACTACGTGAATGGGCCAGAGTTCATGCACCAAGAGCCAAAGGATTGGATTGCCAAAAACTATATCGACCAGCTCTTCCCGATGTCCTATCATCCAGACGCTTCATCTGTTGCCACTGATTCCTTAAACTCCGTTGCACTCGCAAACAACAAGGCGCTGATCGTCATTGGTGTCGGAACGAATCTTGGCTTAACGAAGGAGATGCTGCTTAAACAAATTAACGACTCCGTCGCAGTAGGCGTATCCGGCTCAGCTTTGTTCGAATTTGAATCGTTGTTTGGAAATGAATATGACAAGGCGCTTTTAGCAGGTCTCTACAGCAAACCCGCCATCGTCCCAGACAAAGATGTTTTAACATCCTTCAAAACGATCATTTCCGAAATGCAGCGCAAAATCAAACAAATTTATGTCCCGTTCAATGGGATGGATAACGATAAGAAATATGTAAAAGAGCTGGAGCAGCTTGAAAAAAGCTGGAAGGATAAAAAATCAGTCGGCAAGGACGCCAAAGAAGCACTTAAGAAAATAGAGAAGCTTCTGGAGCGTATCGAATCGGATCGTGCTTTGAACGTAGAAGTTAAAAAACGAATGGCTGCGGATCTTAATTATTTGGAAACCATTATTCTCGTTTACGTATCCAAGGCAGCGCACTRAACAACACAGAGAGGACCAACTGTATGTTATGGGAAAACTTAACCGTCAAGGAATTTGAGACGGCCGTGAAGTCAACGAACCGAGTCTGTGTGCTGCCGATCGGCTGTCTTGAAAAGCATGGCGATCATCTTCCCCTCGGAACGGATATGATGATCGCTAGAGAAATCGTAGAGAAGTCAGCTCAATTAGAGTCCTGTGTTATCTTTCCTTATTATATTTTCGGCCAAGTATCCGAGGTGAAGCATTACGCAGGCACAGTTGCTCTTGGCAGTGAGCTGCAGCTGCGCCTCTTGCAGGAAGTGTGCAAGGAAATTAGGCGCAACGGCTTCAACAAAATTATTTTGGCCAATGGGCACGGCGGCAATAACAATCTGCTGAGCTATTTCGTCCAAACGATGCTCGATGAACGCAAGGATTATGTTGTGTACGCCTATAATCTATGGGAATTAAATGCCGAGCAGCTTGCTCATCTTGATCAATCCTATGAAACGCCAGATGACTACGGGCATGCCGATCATATGGAAACATCGCAAATTCTTCATATTAATCCTTCTCTTGTCCATATGGAACGTTTGAATCCAGGCGAGTGGGAGTCCAAAGGTCTTGGACGAACGCTAACGGAGCATAGGCTGTCCGCTGGCATCCATTGGTATATGGAGTTCCCAAATCAGATTGCAGGCGATCCTTCACTGTCGTCGGCAGCGTATGGTAAGGAGTATATTTCAATGTGCGCTAGCAACTTCGCCAAAGCGATACACGCTGTCAAAAATGATGAAGCCTCTTTGCAGCAGCAAACCGCTTTTTTTGATCGATGCGACGATGTGAATCTTATCCGTTAAAACAAGAAATGGCAGTCCTGCCTAGCTACAGGCTTTGGACTRCCATTTCCTTTACTCCTTACATTACAAATATTTATGGATGTGCTCGATGACTTTCTCCGCGCATCTACGATTTCCTCGTTCAGACAAGTGCAAACGGTCCTCGCAAATATGTAATGCTAGATCTTCTTTTATGGCAGCGTTCAGATCATTTATTTGTATGCCTAGGCTTTCCATCAGCTTTGCAGCTGCCGCATTGTATAAATCAATCTCTGCATTGCTGCGCCCAATCGCATCGGCTGGAACAGGCGTCGTTGTTGCAAATATGATGTTTGCACCCGTTCTTTGCAGCTCATTCGCCGTCCGTTTAAGCGTTTCCAAATATTCTTCTAATGAAGTGAGTGCCTCGACCATTGGCGCTTCATGATGCAAATCCCATAACCCGTTGTTCCAATGAACGATATCTGGTTTGCCCAGATCTCTAATCCACAAGTTAACTCCCCATAACGTATGTTTCGCAAATCTGCCGTTCTCCTCAGGTGCGACAACCTCTGCCGTTTCATTCAAAGCCTCGCGCACAAGCGGTTCATAGCCCATTCGGATCGAATCTCCGAGCAGCAGTACTCTTTTCATCCGCAACACCTTCCCCTTGTTTTCATAATATTTGCCCATGCCGCAAACGTGATGCTTACGTCCATGTCATCCTCATCCCTCTTGAAATATAGCACACCCCCAACCGTTTCTCAAAGACAGTTAGGGGTGTGTTGTACTCCGTATGCTAATTTACAAAGTAACATCTAAACTAAGCGTAATGATTTCAGCGGGACGAACCACCATTCGGCCAAGCTCTGACTCCTCCAGCCTCTGCTCCATAACGCTGCTGCGATGTGCTGCGTTCACGCCTAGCGTAGGGTAAACGCTTAACGTTTGCTCATCTCGTGATAGATTATACCAGCGCGCGATCAAATCCCCCGTATTCTCCGATACCTTAAGAGCAGACAAACATAGTTTGTCACCCTCCCATTGCATAAAGGAAAAACTACTTGGAAGCCCACCCTCATGTGTACCCGTCTGTTTCACCATCCAAGGAACTTGATATTGATAAGCTTCCTTCATCGATGCCATAGCTCCATGCCCAATGAACTCCGACTTTGCATGCTGATTCTCCACCGGAAACGGTATAATTTCAAGCTTAACCGTATGCTCGCCGAGACACTGCGCCTCAGGGGTCGGGAAGTACCCCCAATCACCTAGCTCACCCACCGCACGCAGCAAAGTAACCGCAATGGTATTGTTTTCATCTTCCTCTCGCAAAACTTCATATTCATTTAAACCAAGGTTGGCGATCGTAACCCCCTGCTTCTCGCCAATCAACGTCACAAAAGCTTGCTGATGCTGACAATTGCTTGGGTTTCTCCATTCCTCCGATGGGGTATTATCCCGCTCCACCACTTCAAAGATTGAATCTGCCAAATGTGTCTTCGATTGAAAGTCTACCGGGAACAACATACGCAAACGATGGTCAAGAGCCTCGTTGATAAAGGTGGTTTCTATTTGCAGTGCTTGCCCGTTTTTGTTAAGTGATACCTTCGTCTTAATCGTAAAAGGAATGAGCTTATCCGACCTGCCTGATTTTCGTCCAGTAAACCAAATCAGCTCTTCTCTCTCCTGCTGCAACAGCTCTTCTGCCGACTTCGGGATTAACATCTGGTGCGTAATTTCAAAGCTGGCTTGAAAATGTGTATCTTCCGTTATGCGTATTTCGGCTTGAAGACCTCTCGTTGTCAGCGGGACGTCACCGTTTGGCTGGCGGTACATATACTCATTACCAATGTCTCCTGTATCTTCATATATACACTGATTGCGTAGCACTTCATTCGAATGATGATCAACAATAGTCAAGGAACCGTCATCAGCGATCGTTACGGTCAAATAATCATTGCCCATCTCTCGTTCATTTCTAATTAGAGAGCCTTCTTCGGCTTGAAGCTGTTTAGAGTAGTCATTTCTAATCAGCGCATAGGTTTTGTAGCCAAGTGCTGGTACACCGTGCGCCTCAAATCGAATACGTACTTTTCTAGCAAAATAAGGCTGACGGAACTGATCCTCGGGCAAATCGTATCCGAATTGTACGCCTAGATCTTCTATGCCGCTGGATACCTTGCTGCCCTCTGACTCCATGAGGTATAGACCTGCTAAATCAATTTCCTTCAGTCGCTGCTTCATCGTATAAAAATCTATTCCACTATTGAAATAGATGCGCTCGATCTCAACATCAGTGGTAACAATACC
>NZ_JBFRDK010000062.1:0-34932 GCF_052113545.1 Paenibacillus sp. TAF43_2 | reverse complement strand
TGAACGGGACATTGAAGCCTACATCCACTTTTACAATAACGAACGATTACAGGCAAAACTAAACGGCCTCAGTCCAATGGAGTTTAGGACTAAGGCCGTTTAACAGGTTTTATTATTTGTATTGTCTACTTGACGGGGTGCAGTTCACTATAGGCAAATTGCCTTAATGAGACAGCCTCTTTGCTTTTGAATTGGATAAATGATGAAGAACAATAGTTTATTCAGATCAATATTGATGATGCTCTAAGTCGTCTACGTAGTCCTTGGCCTCTTTGAGGCTGACGCCACTTTTTTTTCTAAACTCTTTAATTGCTTGAACTCTCTTTCCTGAAGCAACCAGCATGCGTAATCTATCATCGATATTTATAGTGGCGTTGTTGCGAGTCATACCGGGTGAGGAAGGAGGGGAATTCAGGTTTGGCTTGAGTGATCCCGAAAAATCCGAGTGATTGTTAGCCCGTTGAAGCTCCAATTTTATTTCGTCAACCTGTCTCTGCAAGCTGAACACTTTCAGCCCAAACAGGACGGATAGAACTAATGCACTCACAGCAACAATTTCGATCGTTTCCATTACGAATCTCCCCTTCCTGTTTTGAAAACCTATTATAACACAATTACAATTATTGTAAGGGTGATTTCGAGATGCGGAGCAAGAATGTTTTGATAATGAGAATGATTATTATTATAATAAGAGAGGTGGAAATTGTAAATAGACATGGAAGGTGAACATGATGACATTACAGGAACATATACCATTATGGAATCATGCTGCTATAAGGGTGCTTGATGTTCGTCGGTCTATTTTGCGATCGGGTGAGAGTTTGCAAGGCTTCCGATTGCCAGCTAGTGCCTTCTTATTCGCTGCTGCTGGTGATGCAAAAATTCTCATCGACGGAATGGAGCATATGGTGAATCGTTTTTATGTATGCCATGCCGGAAAAGGCGCTACGATTGATATTGTGCAAGTGAATGAAAAACTCGATTATTATTTTATTTTTTACAAAGCAGTCCTCGTTTTACCAGCTCGTAAAGAACTGTTAAATGTATATAGAGACAATAATCCTTTTCAAATGCAATACGGTTTTGCCCCTGCCTATCCGCTGGGTCTTCTGACGAGAGTCGAGCAAATGTATTCGCACTGGATGCTCGATATTCAATTGGAAAGATTTCATGTGAGAGCGTTGTTTCACCAATTGGTATATGATCTTATGAAGCAGCTCCATGCCGCTGAGGGTACAGCCAAGACTCAGCCGGATTACGTCAGCCAAACGATTCGCTTCATGGAGGAACGTTATGCTGAGACAATCAGTTTACAAGAATTGGCGAGTACTCTTCATTGCAATGAGAGAAAGCTGCAGCGATTATTTAAAGCGCAGCTTCGGATTGGGCCACTGGAGTATCTCATTCAGGTTCGAATGGATCATGCGCAAACGATGTTATTGAATACGAATATGCCGCTTAAAGCCATTGCAGAATCAGTAGGTTATGGTGATAGTTATTATTTTAGCCGAGCCTTTAAGAAGCATATTGGCGTTTCTCCTCTTTACTTCAGAAAGCACCGTCGGATAAGTTCATCCTCTATGTCGCAAAATTCCATTGTCGCAGATAATTCTCTTTCGTATGATAGTGATTGTGATAATCATTATCAACAATTAGACGGAGGAGTTATACGGATGAATAGGAGTAAGAGGTCGATTTTAGCGGTTAGCTTGATGCTCAGTTTAATTTTATTGTTGAGTGCATGTTCGACGGGAAATAGCACGGGAAACAATACGGGAGGGGCTAGTCCAGCTGGAGCTGAATCTAGTGTAGCTTCTACAAATACAAATGTATCGCAGACAGCGCAACAGGCGTATCCTGTTGTTATTAAACATATGAAGGGCGAAACAACACTGGAGCAGCGCCCGCTTAAAATTGCGGTGCTTGATACAAAATTTGTGGATCAATTGGTAACTTTAGAAGAGCAGCCGGCCGGCAGTGTAAAAGCTGCGGCAGATAAAACAGACTTCCCGGCTTATTTAATGGATAAGCTGAAGGATGTTAAATTGCTCGGTACAAGGGATGAGCCCAACCTTGAAGCTATTACAGCCATGGAACCCGATTTAATTATTTGTACGGAATTCCAAGAAGAAGTGTATGAGAGCTTGTCCAAAATTGCTCCAACGATCATGCTCGAATTTAATGAGGATTGGCGCGTCACATTAGATACTTTTGGAAAAATTGTAGGGAAGTCTGAAGAAGCGAAGGCTGTCTTGGAGGCCTACAACGAGAAAACAGAGAAGCTGAAGGTAGAGCTAAAGGCTAAGCTAGGAGATCAGACTGTTGCATTAGCGCGTCCACGTGATGAGGGGATACGGATACATACACCAATCCACCGTACAGGAGCTATTTTATACAATGATTTAGGCTTGAATGCCCCAGAATCGGTTTTGAAGGAAAAGGATACCGCTTATGAAATTGCATTAGAGGCTTTCCCGGAGGTTGGCGCTAATCATTATTTCCTCGTAAAAGATGATATGTTCAAGGCGGCAGTGGACGAAATCCAGAAGACGGAAACGTGGAAAAATGTTGAGGCTGTGAAAAACAATCAAGTCTATGATGTGGATTCAAACATATGGATTGCCTATTATGGCCCGATTGCCATTAATATGATTGTTGACCGGGTAGCTGAAATCTTCCTTGGTAAGGCATAACATGTCAGCAACGCTTTCAAAGTCGGAGTGGGGCAATTTAAAAAGCAGATATAACTTCTCTTATGAGAATAATACTGACTCCGCTGATCGCTCCATTTATTCGAGAAATTTATTGAATAAGGAGCTATGCGAAACCTATCTGGATCGGCTAGGGAGCGAAATAGCTTCGCCATCAAGAAGAGTAACTGCGTCGATGCTCGCGAAGCGATATGCTTATCTAGTCGTTGCACCTGTTCTGTATGCGATGACGGTATACAACAAGAATCTGACCATGACGTTGGACAATTGCCGCTTGGTTTCACCTAGCGACAGCGAGTTCGATGTGACTAAATCCAAGTTTCCTAATTTGAGCTTTGAAGAACCAAGCGTTACGGAACCGGTAGCTGGGGAGCGGAAAGAGTGGCGGGATCAGGTAATAAGAGAACTTTTTGCAGAGCATATTTCTCCATTATTTCGTGCTTTATCTATGGTTGGCGGAATACCTATAGTGATCTTATGGGAGAATGCGATGGTACGAATTGCTCCGCTTTATGACCTTTTGGGGCAAGGCGGTTGCTTTTTTTATTTATTGGTTCTTAATATATAAGGGATTTTGGAATATAAATCGATTCCACATATGCGACTTGACGGCTGGTGTCATAAAGCTGAAGCTCGGGATTTCTTAAGCAGCTTACAAGCATTATTCATTCGAATTTATGTTAAATAGGAAAGAATGGTTTCTCCTGTTACAGCTATGAACATTTGAGCGAAGTAATGGCAGTTAAAGGAGTCATTTCGGCGGCGTCCGCTAGGGAGTTGTGTAACTCTTTTATAAATTTTTTTGAATGTAGAACATATTCTCATGGGGATGCTTCCACCACAAATAGTGAATAGCAGGAGCTTTTCCTGCTATTTTATATTTAGCAGGAAAAGCTCCAGTTAATTTTAAGCTGCGCGCTTATTTGAGTTAATTAACAGGAAAAGCTCCATGTAATTTTGCTTCAAAGCGGCTTTTTAACGATTATGAGTTGAATTAGCAGGAGAAAATCCTGTTAATTGCTAATTTGGGCTGCTCACACCACAAATAGCAGGAGCTTTTCCTGCTAATTTTAATTTAGCTGGAAAAGCTCCATGTAATTTTGCTGCAAAGCGACTTTTTAGGAATTATTTGTTGAATTAGCAGGAGTAAATCCTGCTATTTGTAATTTAGCAGGAAAAGCTCCAGTTAATTTTAAGCTGCGCGCTCATTTGAGTTAATTAGCAGGAAAAGCTCCAKKTAATTTTGCTGTAAAGCGGCTTTTTAGGGATTATGTGTTGAATTAGCAGGAGTAAATCCTGTTAATTGCTAAATTAGGCAGCTACCATCACAAATAGCAGGAGCTTTTCCTGCTAATTTTATTTTAGTTGGAAAAGCTCCTGTTAAATTTTAGCTGCGCGCTCATCTGAGTGAATTAGCTGGAAATTCTCCTGTTAAATTTTAGCTGCGCGCAGCTGACTTAATTAGCTGGAAGTGCTATGCTGAGCATTCTGAAGACTCCATATTATAATAAGTATTATAATAAGTTTGTTTTAATACTTAGTGTGTTGATAGATGTTCAGTTTATCCCGTGCGCTGTTCGATTAGTGCTGCTAATTAGGCACGTATTATGTAAGTTTGACCTGCTGCTCACTCCATGCCCAAAGCCTGGCCGCAAGCTCGGGATTGCTCGCTTTGCTTGCCGTTTGAACGCTTTTGCTGTCGATAAAATATTGGCCGGTCAGATTTGCCGCTTCATCGCTGGATGCTAAATATATTGCCGTCTTTGCCCCTTCAAGCGGCGTTCTGAAAAAAGGCTTGAGCAGCTTATGCACCGTCTTACCGAAGCCGCTCTTGCGATCTACGCCAATATTGGTCGCTACCGCCCCGGGATGAAGACTGTTAACCGTCACCCTCGTACCTGCGAGACGCTTTGCCAGCTCATTCGTGAATAAAATATTCGCGAGCTTCGATTGCGCATAACCTTTTGCGACATTATAGCCCCTTGTTAGGTTCGGATCGTCAAAATGAATTCTTCCAGCCTTATGCGCACCAGAAGATACATTGATAATTCTCCCTTGCGGAGCACGTTGAAGAAGGTCAAGCAGCTCGTTAGTCAGCAAAAAATGTCCCAAATGGTTGATCCCGATTTGCGATTCAAATCCATCCGAGGTTATGCTTCGTTTCAAGGCGACAACCCCTGCATTGTTGATCAACACATCAAGCTGGCTATATTTCTGCTTAAATGCAGCAGTGAAGGTGCGAATGCTGGCAAACGAGCCCAAATCGCAGGTCATGAGGACAATATCGCTGCTGCCGCTTTGGCTGCGCGCTTGTTCAAGTGCACGCTCACCGCGTTCCTTGCTGCGGCATATCATCACGACATGCGCCCCTTGCTTCGCAAGCTCGACCGTTGTCGCAAGCCCCATGCCGGAATTGGCGCCAGTTACTGCTACGACCTTTCCTGTCATATTGCTCATCCAAGCCACCTCCGTCTATTCGTTATTTACAGCTTACCATGTGCAGCGAAGGTATGCCGTACAAATTCAATAAACGATCTGACATGTGGAGACAGCTGATCCTCGTTGCGGTACGCCAAACAGATATGCCGCTGATTTACATACTTTGGCAGATCGCGCATAACGAGCTCGCCGGCTTCGATTTCTCGGATTACGCTTCGGCGCGGCAGGATGCCAACACCCATATTGCATTTTAGAGCTTCCTTAATCGTTTCGATCGCACCCAGCTCCATAACACTTTCCCACTGCAAGCCAGCCCCGGCTGCCCACTCATCGGACAAGGTACGCGAGGTTGAGCCAACCTCATGCAGCAGAAATGTTTCATGTCTAAGCTCTTCGACCTCTACTTGCGCCTGGTTAGCTAACGGATGCTCCGGCGCAAGCAGCAGCTTCAGCTCATCAGCGACTAACGGCTGTATAATAAGGCCTTCTTCCAGCGATTGACCAAGAGAGACGATGCCTATATCGATCTCATAGCTGCGCAGCATAGCAAGCACAGAAGCTGCTTGCTTCACGGTCAGCATGAGGCTTACTTTTGGATACAGCTTGCGGTAGGCGGCAAAGTGCGGCGGCATCACATAGGTTGCTGGCGTGTAGCTCGCCCCCAGCCTCAAACGGCCTTCCCCTTGTTCGCGGCGCTCCAGCATGGCAAGTCTAGCTTCTTCCATAAGAAAAACGATTCGCCTCGCATAGGGAAGCAGATCCACAGCAGCTTCACTTGGCTGAAGACTCCGCGAGTGCTTGCGGAACAGCTCCACGCCAAGCTCCTCCTCAAGCTTTTTGAGATGAAAGCTGATTGTCGGCTGCTTAAGTCCCAGCTTATCTGCAGCTTCCGCGAGCGTTCGACCGCTGCATACCTCCATGAACACATGCAACTGCTGTACATTCATCGCTTGCTCACTCCCTCGCTTTTTGCCTATTAATATAGATTAAATCTATATGTATATCAATATCTATCGATTATATTTCATAATATCTCGACATTACGTTAACAATCATCTGACAAACCGTTGCTAAAGTTAGGAGGTAAGCAAAACAGATAGTGGAGGGAAATCAAAACGATGAAAACGAATGGGAAACGCTGGCTTGGAACCGTTTTGCTAGCTGGATTGATGGCGCTAACAGCTGCATGCGGCAACGGAAATGCCGGAAACACGAATAAAGGGGCAGCAAATGCCGGAAATACACAAACGACGGCTCCTACCGAAGAAGCGCAAGCGACAGAAACAGCTGCCACGGAGGATAAAGGAACGCTTACTGTATACTTGAACGATTTTGACAGCATTATCGCTCCATTATTTGAGGAAGCTACCGGCTACAAGCTGGAGGTCGTTGCGGGCAACGGAGCAGAAATTATGTCCCGCGTTGAAGCAGAAAATGGCAATCCGCACTGGGATGTCATTTGGCTGGATGCGATGCCTTCCATTTACGGACTAGGAGCAAGCGGTCAACTGCTTGAAGGCTGGTTGCCGAATAACGTCGCTAATCTAACTGACTTTGCCAAATCTTTTGTCCCTGAGAAGCAGTGGTATGTTCCTACTGGCGCACATGCTGCGGGAGTTATTGTATATAACAAGGACAAAGTGAAGGCGGAGGATGCGCCAAAATCATGGGAAGACTTCTCGAATGCGAAGTTCAAGAACATGATCGGCATGGCTGATCCAGCTATCGCAGCTCCGGCTTATCCTTTTGTTTCTTGGTTTTTTAAAGAAAAAACAATTGATGGCGGTCAAACGTTCTTTAGCTCGCTGATGGACAATGGGCTTCGTGTATATCCCAAAAATCCAAACGTTGTCAAAGCGCTCGCCGCTGGTGAAATCTCGATCGCAGCACTGCAAGAGAGCAATGCCTATGCGATGAAAAACGATAACGAGCCTATCGAAATTATTTGGCCGGCAGAAGGCGCTCCTGCATCCGTACGGGTAGCTGCGATTCAGAAGGATACCAAAAACCCGAATGCAGCTAAAGCATTTATCGAATTTTTGCTCGATCCAAAAACGCAGCAAGCTTTAATTGATCAAGGCGACGAGAGCTATTTCCAGCCTTCCGTAAACGGCGTAAATGCCAAGCAAGATCGCGCAGCCGATGCGAAGCTCGTTGCAGCCGACGCTTCCTGGGCATCTGAAAATGAAGCGGCAATCAAGCAATGGTTTGCCGATCAGTCCGTTAAGTAAACGATGCAAACCTTTATGAAGGATCGGTTAGGGTGGTTTGTCAGTATCATCCTATTCATCCTCGTCTTATATCCCTTGGCGGCAGTCATTATTCAAGTCCTGCTGCCTGGGGTTTTCTTCGGCAATTGGCAACTCGGGGATCTTGCGCTGCTGCTCGAAATATTCAAGCGTCCCTTATGGCAAAAATCACTCGAAAATTCCGTTGTGCTTGGACTTGGAACGACGGTGCTCGCTACGATTCTCGGCGGCGTGCTGGCAACGATACGCGCCAACTGGTCATTTCCAACAGCTAAGCTGCTGGATGCCTCGGTTTGGCTGCTCATTATTACGCCTTCGTTTATTTTAGCGCAGGGCTGGGTGCTGTTTGCTGCCGGAGGCGGCATCGCTGTTAACCTGCTCGGCTGGCACTGGGTTACGAGCGCTGTTTTTCAGCCTGCCGGACTTATTTTTATTATGACTTTAAGCAAATTTCCGTTCGCTTATTTGAGCGTTCATGCGGCGATGGAGTGGAAGGTTGATCAGCTGTCTCACGCAGCCCGCCTATCCGGAGCATCTGCTTTCACGGTATGGCGTACGATCCAAGCGCCTCTGCTTATGCCAGCCGTTTGGGCTGGAGCAGCGCTTGTCTTTATGGATACAATCGGCGATTTCGGGCTTCCTGCATCGATTGCCGCTGTTTATCGTTTTCCGACGCTGCCTTACTCTATTTACTCGGCAATCTACACATCGCCAATACGATTCGATATGGCAGGCGTCCTGTCCTTTTATCTCGTATTGTTAATCGGCATTGCGATGTTTGTCCAATTTTATGCGATGCGCCGCTCGCGCTTTGATTTCTTATCGGCACGGGCGCAGCGGTCTGCACCGAAGCCAGCTGGAAAGTTTGCTGTGCTTCTTACCACACTAAACTTGTTATTTCTTGCCGTAGTCATCGGCATTCCGATAGGCGCAAACGTACTGATGTCCATATTCAAAACACAGTCAGGCGGTATGAAGCTAGCGAATCTCACCTTGGAGCATTACAGGGAATTGTTCCATAGCTCAAGCACGCTGCTGAAGGGTTTGTCCCATTCCTTAATGATCGCTGGAGTCGCTGCTCTGCTTGGCCTATTATTCGGACTGTGCGTCGCTTATGTCTTAACCTATTCACAGTTCAAATTTAAACGGACGATTGAGGTATTCTCTGTCGTTACGCTTGCTGTTCCCGGCGTCGTGCTGGGCATTGGGTATATTTTCGTCTGGAATCAAAAATGGCTCGATTCAATCGGCTTGCTCCTGTACGGAACGCCTTGGATTCTTGTGCTTGCCGCTATCGCCGGCGCTATTCCCGTCATTACGAGATTGATAGTCGGCGCAATGGCGAAAGTGCCGCTTAGCCTGCTTACTGCCGCGCAGCTGCAAGGCGGTACGCTCGCAAGCCGCGTCCGTTTCATACTTGTCCCTTTAATACGCGGCGCTTTGCTCTCTGCGGGCCTTGCTGCATTTGGCTCCAGCGTGTTTGACTTAGCGGTGAATTCGATCCTGTTCCCGCCAAACTTCCTCACGCTGCCCGTTACGATCAACAAAGCATTCGAGGATTTGGATTTTGGTTATGCTTCAGCGGCAACCGTCGTTGGATCATTTATCGTGATTATGATTATTTTGGCGGTTGAGCTCATGCTCCGTCGCAAGGAGGCAAACACATGACATCGACTGCGATTCAGCAAAGGTATGACGAGGCAAATGAGCCTAAGCCAGCCGCTCCCAAACCGCTGCTTGCAGCATCTGGTTTAATGAAAAGCTACGGATCGTTTCAAGCGCTTAAAGGAATTTCTTTCGACATGCGCGAAGGCGAGATTATTAGCGTGCTTGGACCGTCAGGCTGCGGCAAGTCGACGCTGCTCCAGCTCGTCGCCGGCCTATCCAAGCCGGACGGCGGCCAGCTTAAGCTGGGCGATGAAATTATCGCCTCCCCGTCTGTCATGATGCCCCCTGAGAAGCGCGGGGTGAACATGGTGTTTCAGGACTATGCGCTGTGGCCGCATATGAATGTGTTCGATAACATCGCTTATGGGCTGCATAGAAGCAAGATGGCTCGGGCGGATATTCAGCAGCGCGTTCAGGAGCTGCTGGCAATGCTCCATCTTGAAGGGCTTGAGCGCAGGCTGCCGCCGCAGCTCTCTGGCGGCCAGCAGCAGCGGGTCGCTATTGCGAGGGCAATTGCTACTAGGCCGAAGCTGATGCTGCTCGATGAGCCGCTCTCCAACCTTGATATGCGGCTTCGCGTAGAAATGCGTACCGAGATGGCGTATTTATTCCGCCAATTAGGCATGAGCGTTTTTCATGTTACGCATGACCCGGAGGAAGCCTTCGCTATGGCCGATCGGCTGCTTATTTTGCGCAACGGGCAAATTGATCAGATGGGCACGCCGCAGCAATGCTTCACGCGTCCGGCCAGCCGCTGGGCAGCTTCTTTGCTTGGAGCAATCAACGGCTTGCGCGGCGAGGTCATAAACGGAGACAGCGGCAGCGCTGTCCGCATCGGCTCATCGATCATTCACGGTTTGCTCGCGCCACAGCAGCAGAACCTAAGTGACCATTCGCAAGCGATTATTATGTTCCGTCCTGAGGAAGCCGAGGTCATCGAGCGAAGTGACGCCTCGGCCGTGCTTTCATTAGCTTCACCGCAGGAGCGGACAGACAATACGATTCAGCTTCAAGTGCTTCACTGTACCTTTGAAGGCAATCGCTGGCGCGCAGTTGCACAAACGAACTGCGGACAGAAGGTATATCTAGTGCTCGCAGTCCCGTTAGAGGCTGGCGAGCATGTAACGATAAAGCTAGCCATTCGCTCTGCTTTCATTTACCCGAATGAGGAAGAAAGGTAGTCGATTCATTTGTATAATCCAACAAAAACAGACTCGCGTCTTTTAGCCATTGCAGATATACACGGTTATGAAGAAGAACTGCTGCTTTTGCTTCAAGAAGCAGCTTATAACCCGCACCATGATCGGCTTATTTTGCTGGGCGACTACATCGATGCCGATAGGCCCGCTACATGGGGCACGCTAGATACGATTCACCAGCTTATCAACGAAGGTGCACAGGCATTGCTTGGAAATCAGGAGCTGCGGCTTCTTGCATCCGCTGAGTCCAGCAGTACGCTTCACCCGGAAACGAAAGAATGGCTGCATAAGCTTTCATTGTATGTAGTAGTCGGCCAATATTTATTCGTTCATGCAGGCATTCGGCCAGGTGTCCCTCTGCATAAGCAAAAAAAGAAGGACCTAACGGAAATTCGCGACGAGTTTATTTATACGCCTTTGCCTGATTCGGACGAGGCGCAGTCGTACACCATTATTTTTGGCCATACACCAACGTTCAAGCTGGATGCTTCTTCCCCTGGAGCCATATGGCAAGGAAATCGACGGCTCGCCATTGATACTGGGGCCAAGCATGGCTGTCGCTTAACACTGCTTGATGTCAGCAGCCTATTGAGCTATTCATGCTCGACTGCGCCAGAGAGCCGCGGCGGCGATTTCAAATTGCTTAAGCTCTAACCCATTTAACTCACAAAAAAAAGCGCTGCCCGTATGCATTTACGGGTCAAGCGCTTTTTCTCTTTTTAAATAGAGCTGTTTATATTACTATTTCGTTCAAAAGCAACGATYCAATCCCCTTGGACTGCCGCATAACCTGTGTCACCCTCAACAACCAAGCCGTACAAATTTTTGACGTCTACATATTCCTTGCGAGTGCCATTATCGAATTCAAGCGTGATGTAATAATACGTACGGGATGAATTGCTGGTATGCCCCACTCCATCGTGGTTGTGGTGATTCGTATGATGGCGAACGTCCATGCGCTTGGCTACAACGCGCGCGTAAGTCGTTTCTTTTGGCGCGGTCGAATTTTTGAAATATTTAACAATGCTAAAAATAATGCCGCCAATAACGAGCACGAATACGATCATTATAAATATAGGAACAATCGTAAACATGATTCCTCCGCCTGGAGGGCCGAATCCAAATCCATTCACAAACCATCACATCCAATCTTTTCTTTTCATGTCATTAATTTTACTATTAATACGCTCTTCCGACTAGTCTGATGCGGTATAGGCTGCAAAAACCGAGGTTAATTAATAAAAAGGAAGGGAGTAACGAAGCGGATTGTTGGGGCTTAATAGAGTTAGGAGATAGGCTCACGCAGAAAAGAGCGGCTGGACGCTGCGCACGTCGGATAGCTGGATAGCCGCTCAGCGGGATCATTTTTATTTTGACAGCAGTTAAGCCTCATTCATGCTTATGTAACGGAAAACGATCGATGATCTCGTACATAGGGGACTCGTTCATATGGGTGAGCATGAGCACAAACTGATCGATTTCCCAGCTGAACGATGAGGCAATAGACGTCGCTGCTTCAATCGGCATTCGATTAGCGTCAGCGAAACCTTTGGCAAGCGTGATGTGCGGCGCGTAGGGACRATCGTCTGGAATGAAGCCGACTGAACTCGTTGCCCGAATAATCTCCTGGTGAAGAGCGGACAGTTCTTTTAAGTTTCCGCTAACAGCACCCCATAGAACGCGTGGAGCAGCGGGCGGGCCAAATGTTCCGATTCCGCTCCAAGTTAAGGAAAAAGCATTTGCTCTTACTTTTTTTAGAGCGGCTGCCAGCTCTTCAAGCTGAGCAGCCGAAGTGTCGCCTAAAAACTGAAGCGTAATATGGTAATCACTCGGATGCGTCCATTTACGGAAAGGCAGCGTGTGCTTATGATCTTCTGCCCAGCTTTCCAGCTCCTTGGACACAGATGATGATACAGGTATAGCCACGAACAAGCGCATTATATTTTCCCTCCTAATCTCAGTATGCAGCCATAACACTCGGACCATTCATTCTGCACGTTAGATTTGGACTTTTTTTCCATTCCAAATACTTTTAAGTAAACCAAATATCGCGGAAGCGTACCCAGCCCAGCGATTCCAATGAAATGCCGCGCACGGAAGGGTGGAACGCAGTTTTTAAATGTTTACGGTAGAGGAAAAACAAGCTGTGCCTGGCTTTGAGCTGAGCCTCGATGTCTATGAATATCGCTTCTCGGCGTGCTCGATCCGGCTCGCCCAATATCATCTGGATGCTGTGCTCCAGCATATCATGAACCTCGGGAAGCGCATGCTGCTGCATGCTTTTGTACAAATCAATTAGTCTCAGCTCGCGATGCTCGTCCAGCATGACAGCGAAAAGCAGCAGATCGGCGGACATGCGTGCTGTTCCTTTAAATTGCTCGGCAGGAATGAGATTAATTTGCAGCGGAATGCCTGATTTCGCATACACCTTCTGAATGATCTCTGCATCGGCTGCATACTGCGGAATCGTAGCTAGTACCAGCGGTTCGCCTTGATAGCCGGAGCTGGCAAGCGCTTGCTTGATTACGCTCCAATCAATGGGGGCTGCATCCTGTGTTTGATCAATCTGGTTCAGCCAGAAGCTGTTGACTCCTTCAATGACATCACCGGATAGCAGCTGCAAAAGCTCTGTCCGCTCGATAGCGAGGTTAATTGCCGCTCGTATGGCGGGGTTTGCCAGCAAGCCGTGCTTTTGTTCATTAACTGTGATGAATTTACAGGTCATGCCGGACTGTCTAACCTGCTGCCATCGTTCAGCTGCCATATCCGTTAGTCTCGCGTTGTGCATGATTTGAAACGATTGCAGCTCAGCGTGGTTTTCGCGCGTTGCCTCCTCGGCAACGGTCCACACTTCAACACGATCGAGGAATGCTCTGCCTCGGAAATAGGCAGCAAAAGCTTCCAATATCCAGACGCCTTGATCATTTCCGGCGAATCGAAACGGGCCTGTACCAATCGGTTTGCTGCCAAATTGCTCGCCAGCAGCCGAACAAGCATCTTGAGGCACGATAGAGGCGCGATTAGTTGTCAAAAAAGAGAGAAAAGCTTCGTTTCGCTCGGATAGTTGAATGCGAATGGTTGTGTCATCCGGTGTATCCATAGAAATGATGTTGGTGTAAGCCCAGCTGTAGAGCCCTTGCGGTGCCAGCCTTTTAAGCCGTTCTAGCGAATATTTGACGTCTGATGAATCCAGCTCACGGCCATGATGGAACAGAACGCCCTTGCGCAAATAGAAAGTCCAGCGCGTACGCGATTCATCAACCTCCCACGCATGGGCAAGCTGCGGCAAAATCTGCTCGCCCCTCGGATCGATGCGAACGAGCCCATCAAATATTTGATTAACAAGGTGGGACTCGCCCGTGTAATGGATAGCTGCCGGATCTAGCGAATAGATGGTCTGCGGAAGCGGGAACCGCAAAATATCAGTGCGCCGCTTGCCCTGCACCTCCGAATGAAATCCGAATTGACCAGAGAGCCATTCCTGAAACTGGTCGCGCAGCAAAGGCGCTTCTTCGATTTGCTGGAGAAGCTCAAGCGCCGAATGCAAATCCTGCTTTTGCATCATTTCTTGCGCTTCCTCCAGCGCGACTTGTTCCTTGCTGACGAGGAAGGAGAGGGCAGAGCGATTGCCTCGTCCCCGCTTTGGCTCCCACACTAACCACTCTTCCTGCTGCATACGCTTCAATAAAAGTACCATATTCCGATGTGTGCAATCGAGCAAATTTGCGAGCTCCTGTGTTGTAACCTCGAAGGGGATATTCTCTTGAATACTCGGATATGAGCGCCTAAGCGCGAGATAATGCCTGCGGATTTTCATGCAAATTACTCCTAACTCGAAAATATGAAATTTTCCAATTATAACTTACACTTTTTGTTCTTGTTTTCTAGGTTACAATAAAAGGAGTAAATTAACAAATCCAGTTTAAAGATGGAGTGAGTGAAAAATGAGAGATCCAGCACCATGGCAAAAAAGGTATGAGAAAATGCTTATTCTTGCCCTTCTGTTTGGTCTAGTCAGTCAATATTTGTTCGTAGGAGCAGCCGCAGGCATTTCGGTTATCGTGTTCATTGCCAGCTTTTATGGGTTGTTTTTCTATTCCATAAAGGGGAGGATGGGGGGCTTTGAGAAATGGCAAGGTCAAGCCCGATCTGGCTGGCTGCTGCTCATTCCAATCTTTTTACTGACGCTAACGTATGCGCTATATGATAACGGTCTGTTCCGCCAGCTGAATATGTTTGCATTGTTTGCGTTGATCATTTCTCAGACGGTGCTTATGACGAGCAGCAGTGTGAAGCCGTGGTACCGAGGCGTATTTTATACAGAGCTATTATTTCTGGCTTTAATTAAGCCGTTTGCTTTTATAGGCGTACCGTTTAACCTGGTTAATGATCGTTTGAGAGGAAAAGAGAAAGGTGAGAACTCGGCGAAAAGCAAGCTTGGAAAAATATCGCTAGGACTGCTCCTGTCCGCACCTATCCTTTTTGTCGTTATTGCGCTGCTTGCTTCAGCGGATGAAATTTTCCTATCGTGGCTGATTGAGATTCCGGGCGTCATGGATCGTTTCTCTTTAGTGGAGAGCATCTGGCGCATAATCGTAGCAGCAGTATTCGCGTTTTATGCTTTTTGCTACATATGGGGATTGCTCTTTAATAAGGTAACAGATACAAAAAAAGATTCACCGACAGATACGCCGGGTGCTGCGATACAGCCAAACGGACGTATCGAATTTGATCCCATCACTGCTGGGACGCTGCTTGTCAGTATTAATATCGTTTACGTGCTGTTTGTTATCATTCAGTTCTCCTATTTGTTCGGAGCGGCAAACGGTCTGCTGCCTGAGGGAGCTGCGTATGCCGAATATGCACGCAGAGGTTTTGCGGAATTAATTATGGTTGCACTCATTAACGTTTGCTTGCTTATGTGCGGTTTGCATCTCATTCGGCGCACTAGCGCAGCAGCGGAGTGGATCCGCAAGCTGTCTCTTACCGTGTTGATAGGCTGTACAATCATTATGCTTATTTCCGCTTACAGCAGGCTCTCTTTGTACGAGGAGGCTTATGGCTTCACACAGACAAGACTACTGGTTCATGGCTTTATGATTTATCTGGGCTTTTTGCTCGTCGTTGCATTGCTGCGTATATGGAAAGAGCATTTCTCGATGGGCAAGGTCTATATATGCATATCTATTATTGCATTTGTTGTGATGAACTATATCAACATAGATGCGCGGATTGCTGAGAACAATGGTGATCGCTACGAACGAACAGGTAAGATTGATATCGCTTATCTCGGTACGCTGTCCACAGATGCGGCGCCGGCGCTGCTAAAGCTGCAAGCGAAGCATCCGGAGTTGAAGGGGCTGAACGGAGTAATAAATAAGCTTCAGGATAAGGCCCGTAAGCATAACAAGTGGCAATCTTGGAATCTATCGAAGCAACGGGCTAAATAATTGGAGAAAGGCAAGGTCGTTTGTATGATGAAAATATCCCTTTTTGATCGTAGTATTCGACTTATCCTCTCACTTGTCGGATTTCCACTGTTAATCGTACAGTATTTGATAACGGTCTATGAGCAAAAAAAACATAAACCTACGGGCTGGCATGCCGACATCGGCTCACGCAAGCTGCATGTTACCGTGACGGGTCATGGTTCGCCAACAATTATTTTAGAAGCGGGGATGGGCGGTTGCTCGCTGGATTGGGCACTCGTTGCTCCGGCGCTTTCGACGAAGGCGAACGTGATTACTTATGATCGCGCAGGGTTTGGCTGGAGTGAGGCGGTGCTTGATCTGCCTACTTGCAGCGCTTATGTTGATGATTTGCGTTCACTGCTGAGAACGCTTGGCGCAGCTCCGCCCTATTTGCTAGTTGGCCATTCCTACGGCGGGATGATTATGAGGCTGTTCGCCTCGCGTTATCCGGAGGAAGTATGCGGCCTTGTGCTTGTTGATGCGACGCACGAGAGCCGCTATCTGCCGGAGCAAACAACCGCTGGCCGGCAAAAACAGCTGTTTAGCCACCGTTCCCAATATAGACTAGGCTATATGCTGGCGCCGCTTGGCATACCGAGATGGCTGAAGCAGCATATCGGCTCTAAGCGTTTGCCGGAAGAATGGCTGGCGCCAGTACGCGCATTAGGCTACAAGGCAAGTGCGTATAGGGCTGTCTATGCTGAGCTGCTTAGTACGACGGAAAGCAGCCTGCAATTAAAAGCTGCCGAGCCGCTTAAGCAGGATTTGCCTGTTATTGTATTAAGCGCAGGGAAGCAGAATGAGGAATGGCAGCAGGGGCAGCGGAAGCTTACAAATTTGACCAAGCGCACGAATCAGATTATAGTCGAGGATAGCTGGCACTCTATTCATATTCATAGACCAGATGCTGTAGTTCACGCTATTAATCGTTTATTAGATGAAATAGATTTGTCTAGTTATCGCTAAAATGTAAGGAGTTTTGCAGTAATGCGCATGACCAAAAAACGTTTATTGTGGATTTTACCATTAGCTATTCTCGTAGTAGCCGCTTTTCTTTATTACGAGAATAATGCGATCGGAATAACAAAATATGAAATCAGCTCGGCGAAGCTTCCTGAAGGAGTCAGCTCTTATCGTATCGTTCACTTAACAGATCTTCACAGCAAGTCCTTCGGCAAGGAGCAAAGCACAATTACGAGCAAGGTAAAACAGCTGAAGCCGGACCTCATTGTAATGACAGGCGACTTGGTTGACAGCAGAAGATACAATGCAGAAACTAGCCTTACCTTGATGCGCAAAATGACGGAACTGGCTCCTGTCTATTATGTGACCGGAAACCATGAATATGGCCCGAGGTTAACCGCATTACAGAAGGCGTTGAAAGAGCTGGGCGTCCACGTGATGCGCAACAAAAGCGAAATGATAAAGCTGGGTAATGGGGAGATTCGAATGGCTGGCGTAGATGATCCGGTTTTTAATTTAAAGGCAGATGGAGACGTTGCGAAGCTGAATGAAAATATGGCGGCTGCGATGCAAGCAACAGAATCGGAAAACAACTCCGACACGCTCACTATCCTTTTATCGCATCGCCCGGAGCTTTTTTCGGTCTACACGCAGCACAAAATTGATTTGACCTTCTCCGGCCATGCGCATGGCGGACAGGTGCGTTTGCCTTTTTTGGGTGGGCTCGTGGCCCCGGGGCAAGGCTTCTTGCCAAAGTATGACGGAGGCAAATATGTGGAAGGCGGCACAACGATGATCGTCAGCCGCGGACTCGGCAATAGCATTTTTCCACAAAGAATATTTAATCGCCCAGAGGTTGTACTGGTTGAGCTTACGCGTCCGTAACGCTCAGCATCCACGAAACTATGTGGAAAAGCTCTCTTTCTAATAGCAAAAGATTCCAATGGCAGTCCAGCAAAGCAGCAGCGAAATGAGTTCGATTTCTCGTCGAACTGGTTTCGCTGTTGCCGCTTTTGCAATAAATAAGTTCGTTTCGGCTATGTCCAAAATACAAGCGATACTATAGAATGAAAACGTTCCTACTAGTCATCCAAACCACCAAAGGAGAGTCATAATGAAGATGAAGAAAAAAGTGAGTTTAGCGATTGCTGCTCTCATATTGTTTGGAAGCGTTGTCAATTTTGTTCCGAGTTCGGTAAAAGCAGCTGAATCGACTAGCACGGATACCCAGATTTCCATCCTAGGTACTTCGGATATTCACGGACGGTTTATGCCATGGGATTATGCTCTTGACGGTCCCAATCCCACGGGGAGTTTAACGCAGTTATTTACAATGATCAAAAAAGTTCGCGAAGAGAACCCGAATACGGTTTTACTGGATGCAGGGGATATGATTCAGGGCAATTCGGCTGAATTATTTAATGATCAACCGAAGTCTCCGATGATGGTGGCCATGAATGAAATGAACTATGATGCATGGGTAATGGGCAATCATGAGTTCAACTTCGGGCTCGATGTGTTCAATAAGATTACCACTCAGTATAAAGGTCAAAGACTGGGCGGGAACATCTATAAGGACAATGGCGATCGATTCTTGCCTGCGTATACCATTATCGAAAAAGCTGGCATAAAAATTGGAGTTATTGGAATGGATACGCCAATGACGACTGAATTTGAAAAAGGAACGGATCATCTAGACGGCATTGTATTCAAAAACCCTGTTGATGAAACGAAAAAAGCAATCAAAGAATTAGAAGGTAAAGTAGATGTAATGGTTGGCCTTATGCATATGGGGCTGGAGAACGAAAATGGTGTACCAGGTACTGGCGTAGCTGATATTGCCAATGCGAACCCGGAGCTGGCTGCTATTTTTGCAGGTCACATGCATAAGCTCATTAAAGAGGRTACGGTGAATGGCGTTTTAATTGTTGAACCGGATAAATACGGAACGCATGTTTCTCGTATCGACCTTACGTTCACGAAGCAAGGTGATAAGGTAGTTCTTAAAGATAAGAAAGCTGCTGCATTGCCTGTTAAAGCGGCCGATGGAACGACTGAAGTATCGGATCCAGCATTGGAATCCACGCTGCAGCCGTATCATAATTTTGCTAGGGCAGATGCGAATATCGAAGTAGCACAGCTTAAAGGAATGAATCTTGTAGCTAAAAATGAAATTAATGATATTCCGACTGTACAAATTCAGGAAACACCGTTATCAGACTTCTTTAACGAGGTCATGTTGTATTACAGCAAGGCAGATGTCGTTGCTCATCAGATTGATAACGATAAGGCGCGGCTGGATGTAGGTCCTATTAAGAAAAAAGATATAGCCTATAACTATCAGTTTGCTCTAGGAGAAATTACCGTTTACCAAGTAACGGGTAAAGATTTGAAAGATTACATGGAATGGGCAGCAGGCTATTTTAACTCAACACGACCTGGCGATGTAACGGTTAGCTTTGATAAGACACGACGCGCTTCCAAATATAGCACAAACGATTTTTTTGGCGGCGTCAAATATGAAATTGATCTAACGAAGCCTGCTGGCAGTAGAATCACGAACTTACGTAAAATGGATGGCAGCAGCATCAAACCAGACRATGTGATTAAACTCGGTATGAACGCCTATCGGATGGATGCACTTAAAGCCAAAGGTGGAGCACTTGAAGGACGCAGCTTTGAGCAGCTTTGGTCTTCGAAGGATGCAAGCACATTTGGCGAAATGGACGGAACCATTCGTAATCGTGCCATTGCGTACTTAAAAGACGTGAAAAAAGGTGTATACGAGCCTAAAATTCAAAGCAATTGGAAAATTACAGGTGTAGATACGAAATCTCCTGAACGCGCAGATGTAGTTGAGCTTATTAATACCGGTATATTGGAGATTCCGAAAACGGAGGATGGCAAATATACCAATGTAGCCTCAATTAACATTTTGGATGCGGTCACTGAAAATGAAATAGCTGAGTTGTCTAACAAAGCAAAGGTGGAGCAAAGTCTATTTGCCGGCGTGAAGACAAAAGGCKAGTTCTACCATAAACTGAATGCGGCGATTAAGGCGGCAGTGACTACCCCAGAGGTAACTACTCCGGAAGTCATCATTCCAAAGGAACCAGTTAAGCCTAATCCTAAACCTGATCCTAAACCAACAGTAAAGCCGGTCGTTAAGAAGCAAGCAAAGGTTACAGCATACTTCTTGAATGTTCGTGCTGAAGCTTCTTCGAAGGCTAAGATTTATACGGCTGTACCAAAAGGCACTGTTCTTGAAGTGTTAGGAACGGAGCACGGCTGGGTGAAGGTTTCGTATAAAGGGAAAATAGCATATGTGTATGGTAAATATGTAGATATGATTTAATATTTTATTTTGCTTAGTGCCCAGTCTTTGTAGACTGGGCACTTTTTGGGTAAATACTATTTTCCCAAATAGACAAAAAGAGACCCACAGCATTCGGTGCTGTGGGTCTTCATTATATATATTACAAAAGGGGGTTGTTTTCATTATAGTAGGCTTTCATTAAAACGAGATGAAAATTATATTTCAAGTTTATTACAAATGATTGGAAAACGATGTAATACTCGCTTGCATATCGAGGAGAAGCAATGAATAGACTTGTTAAAAGCAGAAAACTTGTCCGATTATGCTTGTCTAGAGAGGGTGGGAAATTACGATATGAAGCATTCACAATCGAGTATTGCGATATTAGGGATAGGTACGGCGGTTCCGCCTCATCTTGTTGATCAAGCGGATACAGCACGAAGGTTAGTCGATGCATTAAGCGATAAGCCGGATTCCGCCCGTTGGGGAAGAAGGATTTTTAAGCAATGYGGCGTGCAAAGCCGGTATACTTGTGAACCGAATCTGCTCGCGGAAGCAGCCGAATGCCGCTACTTGCCGAGCGCTTCACCGGAGACCGCTCCCTCGACAGCGGAACGTATGGGGATATATAAGCGGGAATCCGTTCCGCTTGGGCTTCATGCAGCGAGACAAGCTTTGGCAGATGGAGAGGTTGATGCGGCTGAGATTACACATCTTATTACGGTCAGCTGTACCGGACAATTTTTGCCCGGAATGGATGCAGCCATCATACATCAATTAGGACTAGCCCCCACGATAACCCGTATCCCGCTTAATTTTCTCGGCTGTGCTGCAGGGCTTAAAGCCATTGGCCTGTCACGCCAAATTGTATCGAATGACAGTAACGCTAATGTACTTGTTGTCTGCGTCGAGTTATGCACGCTGCATATTCAGCCATCTGGCGATAAGGAATCGTTATTTGCCGCCTCATTTTTCGGGGATGGAGCTTCAGCCTGCGTCATTGGTGCGGGCAAGCCGAATCACAGGCCTATTTTTGCGCTAGGCGAAGAACGTTCAGTTCTGCTGCCTGAATGCGCAGAGGAAATGGTGTGGGAGGTTGGCAACCACGGCTTTGACCTATACCTCTCCCCGCATATTCCGAAGCTGATCGGCGAATTTATTCCCGCGGAAGTAAAGCAATTATGCGGGGATGATGCGCTGGATCTATGGGCAATCCACCCAGGCGGCAAAGGAATTATCGATATTTTGCAAAATAAGTTCGAGCTTACAGATGAGCAAACCTCGCATAGCTTAGGCGTGCTGCGCGATTATGGCAATGTCTCCTCCGCAACGATTCTGTTTGTACTGAACGCCATGAGATCGCATCTTCAAGAAACAGGCTCGGAGCGAGTAGGCGGCATTGCACTCGCATTTGGTCCAGGCTTAACCGCTGAGATGATTAAGATTGCTTATGTTCCCGCTGTACTTACGGGGGATCAAGAGCAAATGGCGGACGAGGCATATGTCTAGAAGCTTGCGTCATCGGGCTGCAGCTGCTGAGCTTATGGATGATTTTTCAATTGGCGGGGCTGAGCTGCACGAGGCTTTGCGTCAGCTTCGTCAACTGAACCGTATTTTTGCTGCAGCCGCACCGACGATTTACGGCGTCGAACGACTTTGGGAGCAAGCGAATAAGCCGAGAAGTCTGACCATTCTTGATGTTGGAGCGGGCTCAGGCGATGTGAACCATGAGCTGCTGAAGTGGGCTGATGGACGGGGAATTGACCTTTCTATTCAGCTAGTGGATATAACGGAAGAGGCTTGCGAGGAGGCTAGGCGGATTTTTCAGAAGGAGCCAAGAGTCCGGATTAAGCAAGGAGATTTGTTTGATTTGGCGGATGGCAGTGCGGATATCGTAACAGGGACGCAGTTTTTGCATCATTTCTCTGAGGAGGAGCTGCCGCATGCAGCTGCAAGTATGATCAAGGCATCACGGCTTGGCGTGGTTATCAATGACATCCACCGTCACTGGATCGCATGGGCTGCGGTATGGATTACGACTCGGATCATTTCCACTAATCGATACATTTTGCATGACGGTCCATTATCGGTTGCCAAGGGCTTTCGCGCAAAAGATTGGAAGCTTCTTGGCCAAAAACTGGGCAATGGTTCTATCAGCTACAGCTGGAGGCCTTTGTTCCGATATGCGGTCGTTATTAGCAAGTCACATAACAGTCCATTTGACGGAGCTGAGTAAAATGACGCGTATACTGGATGCAGCTGTGCTCGGAGCGGGCATAGCTGGGAGCAGCTTAGCTAAAGCGCTTGCCGATAAGGGCTGGGAGACGCTGCTGCTCGATCGTCAATCATTTCCGCGCCATAAGGTGTGTGGAGAGTTTCTATCTCCCGAAGCGCAAGGAACACTACAGGTGCTTGGTTTAAGCGAGTCTATTAAAGCGCTGAGACCAAGCCTGATAGAGCGGATACGTTTAATTTTCGAAAATGGCGCTGAAATCAATATTCCGCTTTCAAGTGCGGCATGGGGTCTCAGTCGATATTCGCTTGATGCCGCGCTCCATCAAGCGGCGCAGCAAGCGGGCGCAAAACTGCAAACGGGAACGACAGTGACGGGAGTAAAGCCTACTGATTTTGGCTATTCCATTGAAACAAAACAAAACGGTAAATTCAGTTCGGTTGAGGCTCGTACTGTCATCGCCGCATGGGGAGCAAATAAGCATGCAGGATTACCGGGCTACAAGCAACATCAGACGGCGAAGCCCTCGTACATGGGCGTGAAATCCCATTTTCGCGGCATAGCTATGGAGCCGGTTGTTGAGCTGTATTTCTTCCGCGGCGGTTACTTAGGATTATGCCCGGTAGAAGACGGGTTTGTGAATGCTTCGGCTCTGCTCGTTCGCGATAGCTTTGCAAATGCAGGAAAGACGATACTTGGGATCATGAACGCCGCTGCAAGGCGAAATCCGAGGCTGCATGGGAAGCTCGCGCTTGGGGAGCCTGTTCAAGGAACGCAGGCGGCAGTAGCTCCTGTTCATTTGAACCATAAGCCGCTCGCATGGGATCAGCTTCCGCTTCTCGGCGATGCAGGTGCGATGATTCCCCCGCTTTGTGGAGATGGAATGTCCATTGCACTTCGCTCCGCTGCTCTATGTGCACCGCTTGCTGACAGCTATTTAAATGGAAGTCTTACTATGGCTGATTGGCAGCATGCGTATACGAGGGCAATTAAACGTGAATTTGAGGGGCCGCTGCGATGGGGAAGCTTCCTGCAATGGTTATTTCATATGCCGACCGTTTCTAGCTGGCTGCCAAACGCCGCACGAATAGCGCCTCCACTTGCACAGGGGCTCGTCCGGGCGACGAGATTAAAGCCATTCCGGATGTAAAGGCGAAGCCAATGAGCAGCGTGCGGATGTGACTGACTTTGGAGGTGCATATTCATGGGGATGAACGGCCTAGCACTTGTATCCTTTCGCTTTCCGCGAGTGTGTATTTTCTTATGGTCAATTGCACTTATCTTAGTTGGCAGTCATGCGCTTAGGCTGGATTCCGTCGTACAAGACCATGGCTTGTATCCGCAAAAGGGAAGTTATGCAAAGGTGCAGCAGGTGCTCGCATCCGATTTTAATCTGTCAGAAGCACCGATCATGCTGCTATTCGAGAAAACGGACAACTTATCGAAGTCGCGATTTCGTGCTTTTATTGAACAGACGCTTCGGCAGGTGAGCGGGACTCAGGGTCTGGCTAATATCATTTCTCCGCTTGAGCGGCAGGAGCTGCAGAGAGGGAACTACGCGTACGCGCTGCTTTCATTCGACGCTCCACCTTATCGGATGGAGGATACGCTGAAGCAGTTAAATCAACTTTTGCCCGCCCACAACGGAATTTCGATAAAAGTGACAGGCAAATCAGTTATTCAAGGCGATGTAAATGAGGCTAGTCATGCGGATTTAGCAAAAGCAGAGCTGATTGGCATACCGCTTGCTTTTCTCATCTTGTGGCTCGTTTTCCGTAAAATCATTATTTCGCTGCTCCCCATCGTTATTGGTATAACGGGAGTGACGATTGCTATGGGAATTGTATATGGAATAGGCACCCAATTGCCGCTGTCCAATTTTGTTCTGAATGTGATTCCGATGGTGGGACTTGCCCTAAGCATCGACTTTGCACTTATGCTCGTTAGTCGATTTCGCGAGGAACTTGGAGGGCATAAGCAGCCTATCCAGGCGCTTGCTGCAACGATGAAGACAGCTGGCAGAGCTGTTTTTGTATCGGCAGCTTGTGTCTTCTTGGGTTTGCTGAGCTTTATCTGGATTCCGCTGCCCATGTTCTCGTCCATTGCGCTCGGAGCGATGACAGTAGTGGCCGTATCGCTGCTGCTCGCGTTTACGCTGCTGCCTGCACTGCTTGCGATTTGCTTGCCTTCCATGCAAACGAAAAAAACGCACCCGATTGGTACCAGCCGTTTATCTGTATGGGATGGGCTTGCTCATTTGGTAATGAAACGGCCAATGGTGATGGGGATGCTGGCAGGGGGCGTGCTTATCCTATGCTTGTTTCCCCTTGGTAGAATGGAGACTGCTGTTCCAGATGAGGCTTCATTGCCTCGTAACTATGAATCTCGTTTGGCCGCTGAGACCTCAGAGGCTGTTTTTGAGCGGCCCTCCACATCAAAAGTATGGGTTATTGCTCGCGGGGGTAGTCTGTTTCTGGAGCAAGCGGATTGGATGAATGCCTATGAGCTGACGAAGCGCTTGGAGCAAGATCCGAGCGTCTTGAGGGTGGACTCGGTATTCTCTAGGCTTAATTTGTCACCCGAGTATTTGACAACAATCATGCAGCGGCCACTGCAAAATAAGAAATTCCAGCCGGCGCTCCAGCCATTTCTGAAAAATAATCAAATGCTGCTGCAAGTGACGATTGCGGGCGAACCATCCTCTCGCGAGACGATGAATTGGCTTAGGGAGTGGGAACGAAGAGGGGAATCATCAAAAATATCCTTCTCGCTTGGTGGAGAGGCCAAGTATGAGCAGGAAGTATTCGATCATGTTTTTGGAAGCTTAGCTTATGTGCTGCTCTTTCTATTTGTTACGAATTTCATTGTGCTTCTTGTTGCCTTTCGTTCCGTCCTCATTGCTCTCAAAACCATACTCCTCAATCTTCTGAGCATAGGAGCATCCTTTGGTATTCTGACATGGATCTTCATGGATGGCCGATTGGGGATTGAGCCGAGCAGCATTGCCATTATGATTCCGGTTTTTATTTTTGGATTAGTATTTGGAATTAGTATGGATTACGGCGTTTTTCTCATCTCGCGCATAAGCGAGGAATTTCATCATACGCGCAGCAATAAGCAGGCCGTACGAAAGGGGCTTTCCTCTGTCAGTCATGTGATAACCGCGGCTGCAGCTATCATGATCGCCGTCACCGCACCTTTTGCATTTGGCGAAGTAGTTGGCGTAAAGCAGCTAGGCATCGGCATCGCGACAGCCATATTTATTGATGCAACAATCGTTAGAATGGTGCTGGCGCCTTCCTTAATGCTCATGCTTGGAAAATGGAACTGGTGGGCTCCGAGCTGGTTGAAGCAATAGAAATCGTATGTATATTGCGGCTGCTTAGGCAGTCGTTTTTCATTTGCCTATTTGTGGACAAACATAATTGCGCCTTATTTTTATTTCTTATAGCGGAAATGGATTTGTGCTATAGTTTGAATAATCATAATGCAGAGGAGATATTTCATGTATATACCTCAATCGTTTGAAGTGACGGATAAAGAGACATTATACGCTCTGATGGAGCAGAATAGCTTTGCTGTTTTATTTTCACAACATGAAGGTAAGCCCTGTGCAACGCATCTCCCCTTGCTTTTAGATGAAAGCGAAGGTTATTTGTATGGTCATATGGCAAAAGCAAATCCGCATTGGGCAAGCTTAAAAGGGGAAGTGCTCGTTGTTTTCTCCGGTGCTCATTCATATATTTCATCCTCTTGGTACGAAACGCCAAATTCCGTGCCAACGTGGAATTATACCGCTGTTCATGTGTATGGTCATGTTGAGCTCATTGAGGATCGTGCGGAGCTGCTCAAAATCGTAGATCAATCGGTTAGCCATTATGAATCAAGCATGCCAAATCCGTGGAGCATGAGCCAAGCTGACCCAACGTACATTAACAATTTGTCCAAAGGCATTGTTGGATTTAAAATTCATATTTCAAAAATAGAAGGCAAATGGAAGCTGAGCCAAAATCATTCCAAAGAAAGACAAGAACGAGTCATCGATGCGCTGGAATTACAGAAGAATGTTCAATCGAGGCAGATTGCAAAGTTGATGAAGGACAATGTGAAGAGATCATCTTTGTAGCGTATGTAATAAATAAAAAAGACAATGAAAAAACCAGACGAACACGCTTGTAGTGTTTGTCTGGATCTTTGATGTACATAGGATGCGTAGGTTGTTTAATCCGCTGTGGCAACTGCCTGCAGCTTGGCGCTTGCAAGCTCGCGGACGGCTTTCCATTCTGCCAAATGTTTTTCTAATTGGCCGATCAGCGCGCTGACTCCTTGAATGAAATCAACTTGTCCGCTCGCTCGAATCGCTTCAATGGATTGAAGGATATCCGAAGACAAAGTCAGGTGAGAAGGAAGGGCTGCAGTCAGCTCATGAAGAGCAAGCTCAATGGACGARGACGWAGCTGGTAGTTGGCTAGTCTTTGGAGCTGGTTCAGAATCAGCTTGATCTTGTTTGATTTGCTTCTCTACTTTTGAAACAGCTGCTTTGGGTTCGGCAACAGGTRCAGGCTTGGCGCGCTCCGCTTTGTTCTGCTCATGAGTTGACCAGGTTTCGATGAGTCCAGCGCCTGATTTAAATAGCAGCTTGTCCTTCGTGCTGTCAGAGATCGTTTTATCTTTGAACAGCTTGGCGATTTTTTTTACGTCGCTTACTGGCAGTTCATCTCTCGCTGCAATCAGCGCTAGTGGATCGCGGTGCTCGATCGGCAAATCCTTAAGAGGGAGCAATTGATCCTCGGTCAGCTTATCCTTCCTAATCTCAGTGCCGCCAACGATCAGCTTCTTTACGGCATTGCCAAACTTCAGCAGCTCGCATTTGTTTTTGATATACGATTCAGGCTTACCCAGCTTGCCGGACAAAAATTTGGTGGAGCTCTTAAACTTCGAATCGTTCAACAGCTTATTAAATGCCTCTGCCTCTTCGATCGGAGAGAAGCCTTCGCGCGTCAAATTTTCCGCTATTTGCTCCAAATATATTTCCATCTCGTCCGTTACGGTTGAGACGATACAAGGAATTGTTGGCCGTCCTAGCATTTTGCTCGCTTTATAGCGGCGGTTCCCATAAATGATTTTATAACGTCCGTTGCCTGTCGTTCTCACTTTAATTGGCGAGAGCAGACCGATTTCTTCAATGCTTTTCATTAATTCTTGCAGCGCTTCTTCGTCAAACTGGTACCTCGGCTGATCGGTATCCTCATCAATTAAATCAGTAACAATTTCAATGATATCCATAGGTCTCTCCTTAACTTTTTGTTTACTAGAATGCATGGCGTCATTTGTTATTAGTTCGTCTGTTATGTAAAGTATTGAGCGTCCGATTATGATAATGGCTTCCTCTATTATATCGGATCTTTTGTTAGGAATGGTTGTTATATAAAATTTTCAATGAAATGATGCTGGTTCTTCCGAGAGAAGACTCATCAATTTGGACAAACAAGTGTTCTGATTAATTATAGCAGATGGCACGAAATAGCGACACTAGCTTGGCAGAGGGTACCGATATGGAGGGGGAGAATGGACAAAAAAAGCCAAACCCCGTGAACGAGGCTTGGCTTAGGTTCACAAATTATTTAACTGTTTTATTATAGTTTGCAATTTTTTCAGTGATCGCTTTAGCGGCATCATCAAGCGCTTTTTGCGGTTCTTTTACGCCAGTTAATGCTTCTTCAATTGCAGTTTCAACAAGCTGACGCGCTTCAGGGAATACGCCCATCACTGCGCCTTGCGAAGCAGGGGAAGGGATAGAAGCGTGCAGTTGATCAACTGCTGTTTGGAACTGTGGATATTTTGCTAGATTATCGGCAACGATTTTTTCGTCATAAGCTTTTTTTGTAATTGGGAAGTAACCAGTGTTAATGTGCCAATAAGCTTGTGTTTCCGGCTTAGCTAAAAATTTGATGAAATCCCATGCTGCCTTTTGTTCAGCTTCAGGCTTGTTGTTCAGAATCCACAAGCTTGCTCCGCCAACGACAACACCGCCATCTTTCGCATCGGCAGGTTTAGGCAGGAAGCCAGTACCTACTTCAAATTTACCAGCCACTGAATCTACAATTCCGCGAAGCGAAGCAGTAGAATCTAAGGTCATAGCGATTTGGCCAGCTGCGAATGCTTTTTTCGTATCATCTGTTTTACGTCCCAGGTTAAGTGCTGATTTGCTGTCAACAAGATCCTTCCACCATGACAATGTTTTAACACCAGTCTCGTTATTCAATTGTGATTCTGTAGCGGAAGCTGCACGTCCGTTGCCATTATTCAAATATTCTACGCCTTGGTTTGCAAACAATTGCTCCATGAACCAGCCATAAATAGCGAATGAAGCACCTGTTTGACCATTTTGCGTAAGCTTAGCAGCAGCTTCCTTCACCGCTTCGAAAGTTGCTGGTGCTTTTTCTGGATCAAGTCCAGCAGCCTTGAACAAATCTTTGTTGTAATACAAAATTGGGTTTGATGTGTTAAAAGGCATGGAGTGAAGCTTGCCGTCAAATGTATAGTAATTTGTAATATTTTCTTCTAGCTGGGAAAGGTCATAATTTTCAGCATCTACAAAAGTTTGAACAGGTGTAGTTGCTTTAGAGTCGATCATGAATCTTGAACMGATTTCGTATACTTGAATGAGTGATGGCCCAGATTTGGAATCCATCGATGCTTTCATTTTATTTAAACTCTCGTCATAGGTTCCTTGAAACACTTCTTCAACGACTACATCTTTTTGAGAAGCGTTGTAGTCTGTAACGAGCTGGGTTACTGCTTTGCCAAGTTCTCCGCCCATGGAGTGCCACCAAACAACTTTAACAGGTTCTTTTGCCGTTTCGGTAGGAGCTGCTGAAGCTTCAGTTGAGTTCGTAGCAGAAGGCGACTCTGCATTGCCTTTGTTCCCAGAGTTGTTGCCTCCGCAGGCTGTGACTACAAACAACATTACCGCCATCATAATCGTCAAACCAGACCTAAACCTTGCTTTCATTCTTTTTCTCTCCCTCTCTACTACTTTTTTTGTTTACAGTACATTTATGGAAACGTCTATGAAGACGGAGCCACCTCATTCATTATCCTTTTACAGCACCAGCAGTAATCCCTCGTACGAGCTGCTTTAATCCAACAATGAGCAGTAATAAGGAAGGCAGCAGCACAATAGCTACGCCGGCTAAAACGATGTTCCAGCTTGTCATTTCTTCGAACTGCAGCATGCTAATGCCGATCTGTACCGTTCGCATCTTATCGCTGTTCGTTATGAGCAGGGGCCAAAGGTACATATTCCACGAATTCAGAAACACATAGACAGATAATGAAGCTATGGCTGGACGTGAAAGTGGCAGTACGATAACTAAGAAGTGGCGGATATGCCCGCTGCCATCTATTTTTGCTGCTTCAAAAAGCTCGCGAGGCAGCTGCAAAAAATATTGCCGCAGAAGAAACACGCCAAATGCAGACGCGAGAAAAGGAATCGTCAAGCCTTGATAGGAATCCAGCCATCCCCATGATTTTACCGTCAAATAATTGGGGATAATGGTGACTTCCCACGGAATCATCATGGTGGAGAGGAACAAGGAAAACCAATATTTTTTGCCTGGAAAACGGATATATACAAAGGCGTAAGCAGCCATGCTCGCGATAAAAACTTGACCAACCATAATAATGGTCGCGATAAGAAAGCTGTTCGCTATGAAAGCACCAACGGGAATAAGCTCAAATACGGCAGAGATGCTGCCCAAATACACGCTATCAGGAAACAAGTCAGGCGGAAATTGAAGAGACTGCTCAGGTGTCATCAATGCCTGTAGAAATGTGTAAATCAAAGGAAACAGCATGGCGATGGAAAGCAATGAGAGCAGCAAGTACACACTTGAGCGGCGTAAAAATGGCATTAATCCGATCATTGGTAATACACCTTCTTTTCTACAAACACAAACTGGATAATCGTCAAAATAAGAATGATAGCGAATAGGACTAACGACAAGGCGCTTCCTGTCCCGAATTGGTAGTTAATGAACGCTTCTTTATAGATGGAATATACGAATACCTCTGTTGATCCGGCAGGTCCGCCTTTGGTTAGAAGATGGATTTGTCCAAAGGATTGAAAGGAACCGATGATCGAGATAACAGCTAGAAAAAATAGAGTAGGCGACAGCAGCGGGAGTACGATTTGCAAAAATGCACGGAATGGGCCTGCGCCGTCAATCTTTGCGCTTTCGATCATGTCATCCGGAATACTCTGGAGACCGCTCAGCACGATAATGTAGTTGAAGCCCGATTGCATCCAGATGGTCATCATGGATATCGATAATAAAGCTGTAGAGGGATTGGTAAGCCATTGGATGGGGGCAATGCCAAGCGTTGATAGGATATAATTCAGCATTCCGAGGCTGGGGTGAAAGAGGATCATCCAAATGACGGCTGCAGTACTTACGGACAGCGCGAGCGGCATTACGAACATGAATTGAAAAATACGCATGGCTGGCAGCTTGATATGCGTGAGCGCGGCTGTAACGATGCCAAGTACAATGCCGACAGGAACGGTGTATAGTGTGAATAGGCCTGTAACCGTCAGGCTATTCCAGAACATTTCCGATGAAAACAGCTGTGTATAGTTATCGAACCCGACATACTCAGCGACTCTTCCTCTGGGATCTGTTAATTGGAAGCTTAAATAGACTGATTTCAGCAATGGATAAAATAAAAATACTGTAAATAGCAAAAGTGAAGGAGCCAAAAACAAATAACCAAGTGCGTTCTCCCTCAATCGATTCGTTTTAGCCAGTAGTCGACTAGCAGCGCGAGAGCTATGTGTACGCTTAGCGGCTAGAGTAAGCTTGCCTTCTTGCATGTTCATTCCCTACCATCCTTTCACATCCATGTTCTTCATTTAGTGTAGATTTCGAATGTTCGAGGAATGTTTTGAAATTAATAATAAATTGTAGATCGCTAGCATTAAAGGATAGGCATGCACTGTTAGTGAATTGTGAAATATCGGAACATTTAAATCGTGATGCTCGTTATTAGTTGAAAGGGGGGTTAATGATGAAACGATGGAAGAGTGCAGGCCTCATCTTATTTTTGACAGTAGGGATGCTTCTGGCTGGCTGCAGCAGTAAGCCGTATGGTCATTACCGTAATGACCAAATGATTGGTTTTATTAACGGTTTGAACGATCAGGAGAAAAAAATCGAATTCGATATTTCCGAGTGGACGAAGCGCGATGAGCCGGGTCCAGCTATAGAAGATTGGGGCGTAGTATATGAAGCCCACGTGCTTCCAAGCACCAGAATAAACAATGAAGCAGGCGATAAGCTGAAGTGGGAGGACTTGAAGCAAGGACAGATGGTTCAGATCAATCCCTCGCGTACGGAGAAGATTACGGATACACCGGATGAGCTCATTGTTTTATCGATGTCCAATGAGCAGCTTTTTAAGAGAGCAGGCTTGTTGGCAAGCAAAAAAGGCAGCTACCGAACGACAGTTATATACGAGGATGGTAAGGGAGAGCCTTTTGATATTAATGACATCGAGAAAGAAGCAAGCATCATGCTTAATGGTGGCTACAGCATGATGGCGTACAATCCAAATGACGTGCTAGATATAAAGAAGATGTTTAATATCGAGCAATTTCCAGTCATTTTAGTATTCAATACTGAGAAGCTAGCGCTAAAAACAGATCGTCTGGAGGATGCAGTAACTTTTTTGAAAGCTAAATAGAGTTGCGCAGCAGCCAGAGATTTTATTTAATGAGATAAAAGATAAAGCATATTAAGGTGGGGCTCAAAATGGAAGAAATACAAGGGGATTTATTAACATCGGAAACGTTGAAATCGGATTTGATTAAGCTCGGCGTACAACCTGAAATGACGGTTATGATGCATGCCTCGATGAAGGCACTTGGCGGTTTTGTATCCGGCGGGCCGACTGCGGTGATTTTGGCGATAGAGTCATGTCTGACAAGCGAAGGTACACTTGTCATGCCAACGCATACGCCTGATTTGTCTGATCCTGAAATTTGGAGATACCCGCCAGTGAAGGAATCATGGTGGCAGCCAATCAGAGATACAATGCCTGCTTTTGAAGCAGACCTGACTCCTTGCTTAGACATGGGGGTCATAAATGAATGTTTTAGAAAACAAAATGGCGTCGTTCGAAGCAATCATCCACAGGTTTCTTTTGCAGCGTGGGGCTCCCAGAAGGATAGGATAACTGCAAATCATAGCTTGGAATACAGTCTGAGTGAACAGTCTCCGTTAGCGAGGCTTTATGATTTGGAAGGCTGGGTGCTGCTGCTGGGCGTTGGTCATAATAAAAACACTACTCTTCATCTAGCGGAGTATCGAGCTGAGTATGCAAATAAATCAGAAACGATTAATAAAGCACCGATGCTTGTAGACGGAGAGAAAAAATGGGTTGCGCTGTGCGACGTTGATTTTGATACGGATGATTTTAATCATTTAGGCGAGTGTTTTGAGAAAGAAACGGATTATGTTCGCAGAGGAAAGGTCGGCAATGCGGACTCGCTGCTCATGCCAGTTAAAGCTTTAGTTGATTACGGAGTAAAATGGATGGAAGCGAGTAGAGGCCGCTAGTTTCCCTTTTGTAATATTTTTCCCCAATGTCGAAATACGGTGGTATGATGAGAAATATAACCATATTCATCAGGCAAAGCTTTCAAGAGCAATAACTTGCTAGTGAGCGAACAGAGGGGAAGCGAACGAATGATAACGCTATTGAAAAAGCATCTGATTGTCCGTGTTTTATGCGCTATGACCGTAGTTATGATATTGATCGCGGGAGGCTACATAGGAACACAAGTAGTGCAAACCAATTCTGCAGTTGAAGAGGCGATTAACAGCTACAATATTCGAATTGCAGAGAGCTATGCGGCCACGCTTGAGTCGGGAAAATTTACGGAATTCCTCAAACAGCCTGAGGAAACAGAGCTATACTGGTCTATTCGCCAAGAGCTCAGCTATTTCCGTTCGCAAATTGGCGCAAGGTACGTCTATTTTGTTCGTTTTGATGAAAATCGTGAACCGAGAATTATGATCGACGGTTTGCCTAAAGATGATAGCTCAGCTTCCCCTATTAATGAAGTAACAGATATGCCGGCTTCGGCGGTTGAACATATTTTTGCTGGAAGAAACGCAAGCTCTCCACTAATTGAAAACCCGGTATATGGTTCTTACTTGTCTGCCTATGTACCTTTGAAAAATGACAGTGGCGCAGTGGTTGGAGCAATTGGCATTGATACGGATGCAGCTGTATTTCAACAGCTGGCTAAGAGTGTCATAAAGGAAAGCATCCCACTCTATATCATGATGCTAGTCATCACGCTTGTTTTAATCGGGGCGATCATCTGGTTTGTCCGCCGATCGCTTCAGCCTCTGGAGACGGTAACTGCCAGCGCTGAGAAAATGGCTTTAGGTGATCTGGTGGAGGCGAATGCGATTTTGCGAGCAAAACCAGTCAAATCTGTTGATGAAATAGGTACGGTATACAAGGCGATGCTTACGATGTCCGAGCATTTGAATGAGCGAGTTCGAGGAGTAGTTGTCAATGTAGAAAAGACGTCTGAGCAGCTCGTTTCATCAACACAATCCTTTGCAAGCAGTGCTGATCATATGCTGCAAATGGGCGAGGCGATGAATGGTTCAGTTCAGCATATTTTCGAGGGTGCGCATGCCCAGAAAAAAAGTGCAGATGACAGCGCACTTGCGATGGAGGAAATTGCGCAGGGAATCGTTAAGATTGCGGAATCTTCATCCACCGTTTCGAGCGCAGCGGTACAGTCATTGGAAATCGCACAATCGGGCGAGCAAGCGATGATACAACTGAACACACAAATTAAAAATATTTCGGCTTCTGCCGGTCAGACACTGCATATTGCAAGGCAATTGCAGAGCTATACAGGTGAAATCGGTCATGTCATTGGCTCCGTTCGCGATTTTGCTTCCCAGACCAAGCTCCTAGCACTAAATGCATCGATTGAAGCAGCGAGGGCTGGTGAGCATGGAACAGGCTTTATGGTTGTAGCGAAAGAAGTAAGCAAACTAGCGGAAGCTTCTGCTTCCTCCGTACAGCAAATTTCATTGCTGCTTGGCAATATTGAAATAGAATCAGGGAAAATAAGCGAAGAGATGGAGAAAGCCTCAAGAGATATTGAAGACGGAGTTTCTTTATCAGGTGAAGCAGCAGAATCGTTCTTGCATGCGGTTGAATCGTTCCGACTTGTGAGCGAGCAAATTATGGAGGTATCGGTAACGACGGAGCAGTTAACAGCTGGTTCTGAGGAGGTAGCCGCTACAGTGAGCAGTATTGCGCATATCGCAAGAGATGTATCGGATCAAACGGAGCAAATTCAAATGCTGACTGCACAGCAGCTGGAAATGATGAAGCAAGTACATGATGTGTCTGTGGTGTTAAGCTCTAATACGAAGGATATGAGACAAGCTATTGCTCAGGTAAATGTTTGATTTAAGCAAGTAATAGGCTGCCCTGCACAGTGAACTGCACCCCGTCAAGTAGACAATACAAATAATAAAACCTGTTAAACGGCCTTAGTCCTAAACTCCATTGGACTGAGGCCGTTTAGTTTTGCCTGTAATCGTTCGTTATTGTAAAAGTGGATGTAGGCTTCAATGTCCCGTTCA
>NZ_JBFRDK010000061.1:0-32755 GCF_052113545.1 Paenibacillus sp. TAF43_2 | reverse complement strand
GTATGTGACAAGCGATGATTATGCAAGAGTAAAATCCAAGTCGAACAACTACAATGGTTTGCCGGTTCGCACCAAATATATTACGGATGTTGAAGGGCATAATTATGCTGCATTCTATGAACTAAAGCCAAGCGCTTTTAATGGCTACAAAAATTTTGACAAGCTGCCTGACACCTTCTATGGGGAATTCGCAACGGCGGTTAAGGAAGAGATTAAAAAGGTGAAGGAAGACACACAGGATTTAAACGCGGCACTTAGTATATTGCAGGTTAAAGGCCAAGAAATGCTTGCTAAAGAAGATGCTGAACGGCCGAATGACGCAGTTAAAGGTGAAAACAGCGAAGCATCATCCAAAATGGAGTAAGGAATCAAACATAAAGGGGAGCTTGCTTACGCCTTCAAGCGAAGTCTGCTCCTTTTTTTATTTGCGGCGCCACTCTTTAACATATATAAATGAACCGATGGATACAGATCATGTTATATTTAATGAGTAGCACACCGCAGGAGGGAGTACAGAGAGATGAATAGAGAAACGATACTTATGGTAGATGATGAGAAGGAAATATTAAGCCTAATGGAAATTTATTTTAAAAATGAAGGATTTACGATGCTAAAGGCATCCAATGGGCTTGAAGCGCTGGAGAAGCTTAATACGCATAAGGTGGATCTTATTATACTTGATGTGATGATGCCTGTTATGGACGGTCTTGAAGCATGCATGAAAATTCGGGAGCAAAACCATATTCCGATTATTATGCTGTCCGCCAAATCGCAGGATATTGATAAAATATCGGGTCTTAGCCTCGGGGCGGACGAATATGTCACGAAGCCATTCAGCCCGCTGGTACTGCTTGCCAGTGTCAAATCGCATATCCGCAGAGCGAAGCAATTTCATTCGAAAGCGAGTCATAATGACAATGAAATCATCATCGATGATCTTATTATAAATACAGCTACGCACACGGTAACCGTTGATCGGCAGGAAATTAAACTAACGCCTCGTGAATTTTCTATTCTTAATTTGCTGGCTGTCAATCGCGGTATTGTCCTCAGTATGGACAAAATATATGAGAACGCTTGGAACGAGCCTTTTATGGAATCCAAAAACACCGTTATGGTTCACATCCGTAAAATTCGAGAGAAAATTGAGAAGGATGCCCAAAATCCGAGATTTATCAAAACCGTTTGGGGAATAGGCTATAAAATGGATGCGCTATAGGCATCGTGTGAACCACGTCTTCCACCTGCCTATTTAGATGCAAACCTCGCAAATGAAGGTGCTGAAATGATGAAGAAAAAGAACAAATTCAACTTAAAGGCAGCTGCAGCAAGTTTAGGAGCAGCGGTGCTGTTTGCTGTGATTGGCTGGTTGCTGCTGTGGTTTATGTTAGATATAAACCCATACGACAAGACAATCAAATGGGCAATTGAGAACATCGGATCAACGCCAATCGCAGCTGCTGCGGGTTTATTGATCTTTGTAATTTGCTACAGGAAGCTTGACCAGCGTGGGGAGAGTGATAAACCGAAAGGCTATAAGTTTTTCCGTACCATTCGCTTATCCTTTATCATTGCTTTCTTGCAAAGCTTAGGTCTTATGTTATGCTGCGTCATTGCAGGGCATTTGCTTGCCTATTTTCTTATACAATACACATCGTATAATCGTACATTAATTTGGATCGTAAACAATATTGGTTCTGCCCCTGTCATTGCTATTTTTGGATGTCTGCTTTTTCTAGCGTTATTTTTCTGGACAAGCAGGAACATGATTAACTATTTGAAGGAAATACGATTTGGCCTGCAGCAGCTGGGTGCTGGGGAGCTTGATTATGTTATTCCTGTCAAAGCGTCGGATGAGCTTGGAGAAATTGCAAGCAGCATAAATGGACTAGGGAAGCAATTCAATCAGCTGCTGCAGGATGAGCGAAATGCCGAGAAATCAAAAAATGATTTAATTACGGGTGTATCTCATGATCTGCGCACACCGCTTACGTCCATTTTAGGATTCCTTGAGCTGATCGATCAGGATCGGTATCAGGATGAGGTAGAGCTCAGATACTTCGTTAACATCGCCTATGAGAAATCGAAGCATCTGAAACGATTGATCGATGATCTGTTTGAATACACAAAGCTAAACAACGGCATGCCGCTCGAGCTTGATGAACTAGACATTGTCGGCTTCGCACTTCAGCTTACGGAGGAGTTCGTTCCAAGCCTAGAGAAGGTCAAGATGACCTGCAATATTCAAACAAAGGAAAACACATTGTTCATTATGGCGGACGGGAATATGCTGGCGCGCGCCTTCGATAATTTAATGACGAACGCCATTCAATATGGCAGCTCAGGCAAAATTATCGATTTGCAGATCGAGAATATAGAGGATCGAGCTGTCATTCGAGTTATTAATTACGGCGAGCAGATTCCGGCACAGGATGTTCCTTTTATTTTCGACCGCTTCTACCGTGTTGACCGATCAAGATCTTCTGAATCGGGGTCTGGAGGAACGGGCCTTGGACTCGCGATTACTAAAAGTATTATCGAAGCGCAAAATGGACGAATATCGGTTAGCAGTTCCACTAAGGAAACGATATTCGAGATGAGCTTCCCGCTGGCGCATCTTGAAACTTAAGATTTCTTTAAGCATATGTTAAGCGGCTATAAACGCAGTCGATAAGATTTCTCCTCTACACTATCCATTAGTTGGGTAGTTGAGGGGGAAATCATAATGGATCAAAAGAAAAAAGCAGCGCTAGCAATCGTCATTGCTGTCGCTATGATGGTTGGATGGCTGCTGGCAGGATGTTCTAATGAGAACAAGGTAAACAGCGTTCAATTGATAGTAAATGGTACAAAGCTAGAGGGCGAGGCGCCTGCTATGATTCAAAACGACCGCTTGATGGTGTCGGCGCAATATTTGGAGCAAGCTTTTGACAAGCAGTTTGATTTATTCAATATGTCTTCCAGTAAAAAGAGTGTTTATTATTCAGAGCAGGTCGCCGTTCTTATGTATCATGATATCGCAATAAAACCTCAGTCTGATGGCATTATTGCTGTGGAGCGGTTTAAAAAACAAATGCAGCTTGTGAAGCAAACCGGCTTTCAAGTTATTACTATTGAACAATATATTAACTTCATGCAAGGAAAAGGCCATGTGCCGGACAACGCGCTGTTGATTACATTTGATGACGGCTATGAAAGCTTTTATAGGCTTGCTTATCCGATTCTGAAGGAATACGGTTATCCTGCTGTCAACTTTGTAATCGTCTCGTCGATCGATGACCGTTCGAAGCCGGGAACGCCAAAGCTGACTTGGGATCAGATGAGGGAAATGCAGCAAGCGGGAATGAGCTTTATGAGCCACACCTTTGATATGCATCGTTATGGAGCTGTGAACGAACACGGTAATGAAGCGCCTGTCATGTCCAAGCTTAATTATGATAAACAAAAGAAAAAGATGGAAACAAAGGCGGAGTACGTTGAACGGTTGAAAAAAGATTTGCTTAGGGCTGAGGATCGGCTGAAGAGTGAACTCGGCAATAAGGTGAGTGCACTTGCGTTTCCATATGGTGCTTATAATGAAGCTGTTTTGGAGCTGACAAAAGCGGTAGGTATACCTATTACGTTTACGACGAAAGAAGGCATTAACTCTAAGTTGCATCACAATGGTTTCCGAATCAATGGGGCAAGAGCAGGTGAAACCGAAGAAGAGCTTATGCATAAGCTGATGGGCAGTCGCTCTGCTAAACTGTTTATTGACGAGAAAGAGGTCCCTGACATCCATTTCTCCGAGAAATCCGGTACTGAGGTGCAAATGATTGCGTTGCGAGACATTGCAAATTATTATGACTGGAAAATCAATTGGCATCGTGAAACAAAGCAAGTGGAAATCCAAACAAAACAGTCGTAATGATTGCTTGTAAAAGGCTTGAAAATTCGACAAAACTAGTGCTTTCCATACATTTACAACAAATAGAGTCTCCTGTACAATGAGTAGAGTTTGTGAATAACAATAACCTGCTTATTGATGTTCGATAACAAAGGAGACGAGTGGATGAAATCATTTTTTGCAAGACCAAGCAAGCTATTGATTCTTTTATTAGCTTTAACACTTATTTTCGTTGCCGGTTGTCAAGCGGTTTCCAATCTTGATTTTAATACGGCGCTCAAAAACTCGCTTAAAGTTACTTCAAGTGAAAGCAAGCAATCGCTAGAATTTAAGCTTTTGCTAGATGAGGAAGCCTATGAAGGTGCTCCTGAAGAGGAACTTGCCATTATGAAGCTGGTTTCCAATATGAAGCTTCAACTGGATCATGTTAAAGCGCAGGACAGCTCAAATATCTCCATGGATGGAAGCCTTGTTTTTGGAGAAACGGCAAGCATTAAATTTTCATTGAAAATGTCTGACAAACTTGCTGTGATGGAGCTTGAGGGAGCAAAGCATCCTTTTGTGCTTGATCTGACGAGCGAGGGTTTGCTTGGTTTGACAGGGGTATCAGATTTGACGGGCTTGCCAGCGGGAGCAGCATCTGCTGAAGCTCCGGCAGTTGATGAAGCGGCGCTAACTGCGCTTGGTCACCAGATGCTGGATACCATTGGCTCGTATGTTATACATAACCTGCCAAATCCAGAACGAATTGAAGTGAAGCCAGTAAATGAATCCATTAATGGTTCACCGACTTCATTGATGAAAGTGCATGTTGACCTCGATGGTCCTGAAATTTGGGCATGGGTGAAAAAATATGTTGATGCACTTGTTGCTGATCGTGTTGGTTTAGACAAGATGATAACAGGGGTATTTGAGATTCTTCAGAGCAATCCAAATGTATGGGCAGTTGCAGGTACGATTAACCCATTTGAAGGCAGCGGATTAGATGCCGAGGATCCTAAGGAAGCGATCAAGGAAGCAACGGACGCTATCGCTCTTCTCTTAACGGAGCTGCAGGGCGAGCTGAAGCTGCTTGAGGAAGAGCCGGATGAAACATTAGATGAAATTTTCAGCAAGGACTTAACCATCAAAGCAGATGTTTATTTCGATAATAAGCTAGATATTCGGAAGCAAGCGTATGAGCTTTCTTATGTTCCAACTGTGGACCTAGAATACGGTATTTTGCCGGTTAAAGGGCTGACAATCAAGGTTGAGAGCGAAACTTGGAATGTAAACGGCGCTGTAAAGGCAGATGCGCCTGTAGCATCCAAGACGGATATTTCTGTAGATAAGCTTCTTGGCATGCAAGGTTATCAGGTATTGAAGCAATTTGATGAAAAATCATTTGCTTATGATTTATTGAAAAATAAATTGCATATCGGCAAGCARCACATCACATGGTATCCTTCTGATTATTATAATCCAGTCATTTTGACTGCCGACAATATTACAATTATTCCTCTCCGTGATACGGTTGAGCAGTTGGGTGCTACCCTGGTGTATGACGCAAAAACGAAAAGCTTAAAAGTTAATGATGGAGCTACAAATACGACCATTGTTCTAAAAAATGGCAGCGATACAGTCGTCGTTAACGGTAAAAATGTAAAATGGGCGTTCCCGGTAACCGTAATTAACGGTACGACTTATGTTCCAGCGCGTAATTTGGCTGCAGCATTAAAAGCAAAGATTGGCTGGGTCGACATGGGCGATGACATGAGAATATTTACGCTGGATCGGGAAGTCTAAGCAACATAAGATCATGTTAAATACAACGATGTGCAGAGGTGCGAGATGAAAAAGTTAACGACAGATGAGGCTTTCCGCGAAGCAGTGGCAAGCGAAGGGCTCACGATTGCAGTATTTAAGACGACTTGGTGCAAGGATTGCCATTTTATCGATCCGTTTATGCCGGATTTAGAACGTCATTATGAGGGCAAGGCTACTTTCATCGAGCTGGATCGCGACGATCTACCTGATCTTTGCTCCGAACTGAACATACTGGGCATACCGAGCTTTATCGCTTTCCGTGAAAGCAAGGAGCTAGTTAGATTCGTTAGCAAGCTGCGCAAATCACGCGAGGAAATCGAGGAATTCGTCGATCGTGCCATCCAAGTCAGCGATGCGCTGGCTCATAAGTAATCGTTAGTCCGCGCCTTAGAGAATTCATTCTCTCAGCGCGGGCTTTCCTTTTTTTCAGTGCTTCTACTTGAAGTGTCACATTTTCAACATGGCTTTTGCCTTTTTTTATGGCTATAATTGAACTGTTATTAAAACATGAAATAAGGTGATTTTATTATGGTAACCGGGCGTTTTCGCGCGTTAGCTCTCGCTGCGTGCATCGGAATGCTTCTTGTACTGCTCGGCGGAGCATTAGTGACGAATACGGATTCTGGACGAGGCTGCGGTGATGACTGGCCTTTGTGTCATGGCAAATTTATTCCTGCTTATACAATTGAATCCATGATTGAATATTCACATCGGCTTGTGACAGGTTTTGAAGGTCTTCTTGTCCTCGCTACTGCCGTTGCAATGTTCCGTAAATTTAGGCAAAACCGAAAAAGCTACAAAGAGCCACTTTTTTATGCTGGCGGTGCATTGTTATTCACAATCATCCAAGCGTTAATGGGGGCGGCCGCCGTCATGTGGCCTCAATCGCCACCTATTATGGCCATACATTTTGGTATTTCATTAATCGCTTTTGCAGCAACACTGCTGTTAGTCATTTGGACGTTCAGAGCGAAAGACGGACCGCCAGTGGATTTTAAAGTACCGCGTTCTATTTTCCCTCGCGTCCTGCTTACCGCTATCTTTTGTTACGTTGTTGTATATTTGGGAGCATTCATTCGGCATACGGAGTCTGGCGGCGGATGTCTGGGCTGGCCGCTCTGTAACGGTGAAGTGATTCCAGAGATTAGCGGAGCAACAGGAGCTGTATTTATCCACCGTGTGGCTGCTTTGCTGCTTGGTATCAGCCTTGCAGGATTGTATCTCCATATTCGTAAGGTCAGCCATGGCGGAGCTGGATTAACGAAGCCTGCTGCGTGGACGCTCGGACTTGTCATTACTCAAATTTTCAGCGGCGCGCTTTTGACAGCTACGATTACAAACTCAGAGTGGTTTCTGTTCACCAATTTATTGCACAATCTGATTGTAACTGGATTGTTTGGATTATTAATGGACATATTAATTCGTTCATGGCGCCTCAGAGAAGGGCGCAAAGGATAGAAAAAGCATTTGAAATGACAAAAATCAGCTGTAATCAGGTTAATGTAGAAGGGACTGTTCGATGATGCTGCGTTTCCTGTTTGATGAACCCTTAAGAAAAGCGGAAGGAACCCTTGCAGAAACGTATCGTTTCATGGATCAGTTCATCTCCATTTTGTCCAAAAAAATGGCTGAGAACGGAGCTGACGTTCAAAAGCTTCGCAAATATGAGATTTGGACGCTTGGACTTCGTTCTTCATTGGACGAGCTAGAGCAAAGCCATTATGTCGCCCTTCATTTTCAACATAAAATTACTTCCTCCTCTCTCAAACAAATGACAGATGAGGAACGTATCCATTATAATCGTTATATCTACTTTGATAAAAACGCTTTTATCCGTGTATTTTCTTTGCTGGATAAGCTCGGTACGTTCCTTAATGAGCTGCTCGATATGAGAACGGAGCGGATCAAGCCGCATTTTTCCTATTTCACCGTTTTGCGCAACATGCGGGAGAAGAAAGCTCATCCAGGGCTTACTTGGAAGCTGAATGATGTGAAGGAGAAATACAAGGAATCAACAACAAGGATGCGCAAGCGCAGAAATACCGAGATTCATTTTATGAACTCGGAGATGCAGGATGATCTTATTCAAAGCAGCCGTATGTACGGTGAAGAGATCAAGCTGGAAAATGTAGCGGAGCAATCCGCTGATTTGACGCAGGGTCTATATTTAGCGATGGAATCGCTGCTGCTCACGTATCAATACGCATGCGGATTGATGCGAAACAAGCAACCATAATCCCGAGGGGGGAAAACTCGTGGGACTCAAAGGGAAAACAGCATTAGTAACAGGCAGCGCTAAGGGACTCGGCAAACGAACGGCGCTCCAGCTTGCTGAGCAAGGCTGCAATGTTGTCATTAACTACTACGAGAGCGAGCTGGAAGCACAGCAGGTAAAGGCACAGATCGAGCAGCTTGGTGTAAAGGCAATTACCGTGCAAGCTGATATTGCTACGACTGAGGGCGTTGAGCGGCTTGCTGACGAGGCTGAGCGCTCGTTTGGCGGCGTTGATATATTGGTCAACAACGCAGGCCCATTTGTCCGCAAGCGGCGTCTATTCAGCGAATATGATGAAGAGACTATTATTAGACTGCTCCACGGCAATTTGTTAGGCGTTATGCTGCTGGATCATCGCCTGCTGCCTGGCATGCGAGAGCGCAAATGGGGACGTATCGTTCACTTTGGCTTCGGACATGCAGGAGAAGCGCGGGCTTGGCCGCATCGAGCGGTATATGCCGCAGCGAAGACAGGACTTGTCTCGTTTACGAAGTCGTTAGCAGTCGAAGAAGCACCGCATGGCATTACCGTTAATTTAATTGGGCCTGGAGATATCCGGGGCGTCAACAAGGAACGATCTATTGCCGAGGTTGAGGAAGACTACGATAAAGAATCACCGATCGGTCGTCCAGGTACTGGCGAGGATGTAGCGCGCGTGGTGCTGTTTCTATGTGACCGGCAATCGAATTTCTTAACGGGCAATGTAATTGATGTCACGGGCGGCTTTGATCCAATCGTCGCCAATATTAAAGGGATGTTCTGATCTTATAGGATTAAAAAAAGAGTCTTATCGTTAAGCTTCGGAGCTAGCTCCTATGCTGTCGATAAGACTCTTCATCATTTGTCATGCCTAGAGCAATCATGATTCGTTCTTATATTTTTAGAATACTTGAACGACTTCGATTACACCTTCAACTTCTTCAAGAAGTGCGCGTTCGATACCCGCTTTAAGCGTGATCGTCGAGCTTGGGCAGCTTCCGCATGCACCCATTAGGCGAAGCTTGATGATGCCGCCTTCAACATCGACTAGTTCAACATCGCCGCCGTCGCGCTGCAAAAACGGACGAAGCTTATCGAGTACGTCCAATACTTCATCGTACATCGTGTCTTGTACTTGTTCACTCATTGCAATCATCTCCTTTCTCCCCTATTATAGTACAAAGTGAAGCAATTGAAAATGGATAGTAACTTAGTAAAGTTAGGTGAGGCCTCATGTTTAAAACAATGATTGAGTTTTGTGCCAGTAATATGCACCACGGCACTGATCGTATAATGCAATTATTTGAGCAAAATGATGAATACGAAGTAACCGAATATGGCTGCTTAGGCAACTGCGGCGAATGTTATTTAAACCCATTTGCGTTAGTTGAGGGTGCAATCGTATCCGCAGACTCAGTAGACGAGCTGCACGACAATATTTTGAAAGCTATTGAGCAGCAAAAGGCAGATCAAGATGCGCTGGATAAGCTGCTCGATGATTTGTAATACGTTGTACTAGCCAAGGTGACGTTTAGATCTCCAAAGCACTCCACTCTTAACAAGGCGTGGCACACGGCCCATAATCGCGGTTCCGCCCATCAAGCCGAAGCCGCTTTTTTTGCCGAGTGAACCGAGAACGCCTTTTAGCTTGATTTTGCCAAGACGAGGTGTCTTATCATGCCAGATAGCCTGCAGTACCTCGGCAATTTGCTTGCCTTGGGCACCTGCGGCTTGACCGCTTGGCGAGAGCGGCAGTGCTGCGCAGTCACCAACGATAAATACATCGGTATGATCCGGCAATTGATGATACTCATTAATGATAAGTCTGCCTTGATTATCCTTCGGCAATTCCATTCGCTGCACGAGCGGTACAGGCTGGATGCCTGCTGTCCATACCGTTACGTCTGTATAAATAGGTGTTGGTGAATTGCCATCATGCAAAATGCCGCCTTCGACTTTTGTARGTCCGACATGGCCGCGCATTTCAACATGATGCTCTCCGAACCATTCCGCTACAAAGGATTGCAGCTTGCTCGGGAAAGCCGAAAGCACCTTAGGCCCGCGATCCAAAATACGAATGTTAAGATCAGGACGACTCTCGCGCAGTTCCGCTGCAACCTCGACACCGCTTAGCCCGCCGCCTACAATGGACACTTGGCCATAAGGTTTAACGTCATTGAGCTGAGCGTAGGTTTGTCTAGCGGCTGAGAAGGTCTGAATGCTCGTAGAATACTGCTCAGCGCCTTCAATCCCATGATATTTGTCCGTACAACCTAGGCCGATAACAAGCCATTCATATTCCATCGATTCTTGGCCTTCGATATGAACAAGCTTCAGCTCCATATCCACATCGGTGACCTCGCCGTAAGCGAGTGATATTCTTGGATCAACCGGAAACTTTACGCGAAGCTCCAGGTCTGAGACGGTTCCAGCTGCAAGCGCGTAATATTCCGTTTTTAAGCCTTGAAAAGGCATTCGGTCAATCAGTACGATGGAAACATCGATCGGCAACTGTTTTTCTAAGAGCTCGTTAGCTATGGCAAGACCGCCATAACCTCCGCCCAAAATAATAAGTTTTCTCATATGATTTCCAACTCCACGTTTCTTGATGATGGTCTATTTTGTGCGTTCGTGTTGTAGATTACTCACTCGTAAACTTTAATTTCATTGTAAAAAGTATCGCGTTCCACCGGAATTCGTCCTGCGCCTTTAATAAGCCAAATGAGATCTTCGCGTGTTATGCCTTCAGGAGTTAGGGCACCTGCAGCATGGCTGATCTTTTCCTTCACAATCGTGCCATGCGCATCCGATGCTCCCATCGTTAATGCAACTTGAGTAAGCTGTACACCAATGTTAATAAAGTAAGCTTTAATATGCTGGAAGTTGTCGAGCATCAAACGGCTGATTGCAATCGTCTTAAGATCCTCGAATGCTGAATTACGTCTGCGAATGCCAGCTCTTGGATTAATCGGCTGCATGGAAAGCGGAATAAATACTTGGAAGCCGTTTGTTTCGTCTTGAAGATCACGAATATGCATCATGTGGCGGATGCGGTCTTCTTTCGTTTCAATTGAACCATACAGCATGGTTGTGTGCGTGCGCAGGCCTAGTTCATGGGCAGTCCGGTGAACCTGCAAATATTGGGTAACATCGGCTTTGTCTACACGCATTTTTTTGCGGTAATGATCTGATAATATTTCTGCGCCTCCGCCTGTTAGCGACTTCAGGCCGGCTTTCATGAGCTCCTCAAGCACCTCGCGGTAAGTCAAGCCGCTGATCCGGGAGAAAAAGTCAATCTCCGCTGCTGTATAAGCCTTAAGAGTTACGTCGGGATAACGCTCATTTAATGCTTTCAAAGAATCTACATAATATTGGAAAGGAACATTCGGATTATGACCGCCTACGATATGGAATTCCCGAACGCCAGGGTGGAAATGCTGTTCTACATATTCAATCATTTGCTCGCCGCTAAGCGTGTAGGAGCCTTCCTCGCCTTCATCCTTGCGGAAGTTGCAAAATGCACAATGGGCTTCACATACGTTCGTAAAGTAAAGACTCATGTTCTCAATAAAATAAACCTTCTTGCCGTTTTTGCGCAGGGCAACTTCATTTGCGAGCTGTCCAATTGTAAGCAGATCGTCTGATTGATATAAGAAAACACCATCTTCAAGCGTTAAACGCTGCCCATGACGCACTTTTTCAATAATGTGCTGCATCTTTGTATCCTCTGTCGGTATTATAACGTTCATGGCTAAGCCTCCTGATTTAAGTAGTTTGTGAAAAAAATAACTTTCTTTTCCGATTAAAGAAGCTGTAACTATTATAAACCTCATACGTAGCAGGGGCAATAAGAAAAGTATTGGCATTTACACAAATTGTAAATTTTATTTATGGGCATGCTTCTATTGAGCAACTGAACAAACTGGAGTATACTACAAATAAGTAAGTGAAAAGCAATCAGCAATTAAAACGAATGATGGATAAACGGAGGGATGTAGCATGATCACAATCAGTGATACAGCATCTGACAAAATAAAAGAAATGCTTGCTGAAGAGGGCGGCCCTGGAATGTTTTTGCGCATTGGCGTAAAAGAAGGCGGCTGTAGTGGTTTCTCTTACGGCATGGGCTTTGACGATGAAGAGCATGAAGGCGATAAGGCTTTAGATATGGAAGGCCTTAAAGTGGTTGTAGATGGAGAAAGCGTTAAATACTTAACCGGTCTTGTTATCGATTTTAAGGAATCGGCAATGGGCGGCGGCTTTACGATCGAGAACCCGAATGCAAGTGCAACTTGCGGCTGCGGTTCATCGTTCCGCACAGCGAAGGATGCAGGAAAACCAGCTGCAGCAGGCGAGTGCTAATAACGAGCGGTGAATGTTATCTTCCGAAATGCGTATGAAATTCATATGCATTCCGGAAGTTTTTTTTGTTGTCGGTTTGGCTTTAAGTCTATAAATCGATCATCTTGGGGGATAACAGCGCATGGAATTTATTCGTGATTATAGACAGTTTATTGAGGTAGGCTGCACATCATGCAATAGAAAGCATACAGTTCAAACAGACAACTATACGATTTCCTCAGAAGGCTATGCGTTTCATTCACCGATCCAATGTGCTTGCGGCCATATGGCGAGTACGGCAATAAAGGACAAGAGAACATGGACAACCATGAAAACCGAAAAAAATGACATGATGAAAAGAAATAAAGCGACAACGATTAAGCTAATGTTAGTGATTGGTTTTACGATCGTATTTTTTGCAGGTGAAATGTTCTATTTGCTGAATAAAAATGAAGCGGAGCAGAAGAGCGCTCAACACGATGCAGAGAAAGAGTCATCCAGCCTTATTGTTGTTCAAACGCAGGAGAACTTCTAAACATTATGGGATGAACGCAGGAATAAAAAAAATTTTCAAAACAGGTATAAGGCAGTGAAATGATGTGCATATTAAATTTGACGGTGTGAAGAGAGGTGTGGTTCCATTGGACCTTTTGGTGCTAGGGCTGCAGGAGGAACTTATTTAATCACTAAGCTTTTATGAAAGCGAGGGGTTGTGTCGCAGAGCATCTCTGAACACACACGCTAAGCGCAATCCATTAAAACGGAATGTGTACAAGCGGTGCCCAAGTAATCTTAACAATGTGAAGTGTTAGATGTGAAGACTCGTACGATCAAACACCGTCGAAGGAGGAGCCTGTAAAAGGGCTCCTTTTTTCTATGCCGAAATCGCTGTACATACTAAGGCAATAATGGTTTGGTTGGCATTAATTCAGGGAATTCCCTGACATACAAAGCATTTTCTTAGCTTTATAATAAGGTTAGAGATTGCTTGTATTTCCTGAAGGAGGAATGAGGATGAAGACGATAGAAGCGGAAATCGCTGCATACATCGAGCGATTGAAGAGGGAGACAGGCAGCGATTTCGCTATACTCGGCTTGATCGATACGGGCAAACGTAAGCTGCGCTGGTCCAAGGCGTCAGGCAGCATAAGTGAGCGCACCTCGCTTGTTGAGCAGAAGTCGTCTGCGGGTTTGTCCGGTTCTGCGATACGCTCCGGCAGAACCGCAAGCACAAGCTCGGCTATGACCGATACGGTGCGGTTCAAGTTAGGAGAGCCGATTCTGCTGACAGAACAGCTGCGCATTGCTGCAAGCGTACCCATTCAAACGCCTAAAGGCATCTGCGGCGTTCTGCTTATCGGTAGACGCTCGGAGAAGACCTATGTCGCCGAAGAGCTGGAGAAGGCTTCACATATTACAGTAGAGCTTTCATCAATGCTCGTTTGATGATGGCTTTTTTTGACTGTAAATACAATTCACTTCCTAATGTAAGCTATACTAGTATAGATAATAAAAATGATAGACTCGTATCGACAGAGGTATCATTCCAGTGAGGGGAGAACAAGATGATTAAGCTGCTTATTTGTGATGATCATGCCATGGTCAGATCGGGTCTAGCGATGCTGCTGCACGGCAAGCATGATATCGAGGTAGTAGGGGAAGCCTCGGAAGGGGACGAAGCCATTCAGATGGCACAGCAATTAGTGCCGGATGTTGTATTGATGGATCTTAGTATGCCGCATGGCAAAGACGGAATGACAGCAACGACGGAGCTGAAGAAGCTGCTGCCTGAGACGGCGGTTCTTATTTTGACGATGCATGACGATGACGAATATTTGTTCCGCGCGATTCATATCGGAGCTTCAGGCTATATTTTGAAAAATGCGCCTCATGATGAGCTTATATCAGCTATCCAGTCGGTAGCGCAAGGAAATGCATATCTTTATCCTACGGCTACAAAGCGGTTGATGAGCGAATATCTCGTCAAGCTGAAGCAAGGCGCGGAGGACAACAGCCCTTACAATACGTTATCTGAGCGTGAAAAGGAGATTTTGGGCTGGATCGCCAAAGGGTATTCAAATAAGGAAATCGCGGAAAGTTTAATTATTAGCGTAAAGACAGTCGAGACTCACAAAAGCCATGTGATGGATAAGCTAGGGCTTAGAACAAGGCCGGAGCTCATTAAGTTTGCGCTGGAGAAGGGGCTGCTGCATTATGATTAAGCATGACGGTAACAACTTTCGGCGAATGATTGGGTCAGACGTCGATTATCTTCTATCCGTTCTAGAGGATGAGATTGACGATAAGTCGATGCTCACGCAAGTTAATCATTCGCTTAAGCAGCTTGCAGATGTGAAGTTTGCGCTGGATGAATCGTCAATCGTTGCAGTCACGGATCATAAAGGGCGCATTGAATATGTAAACGATAAGTTTTGTGAAATTTCTAAGTACAGCCGTGAAGAGTTAATAGGCAAGGATCATCGGATTATTAACTCCGGATTTCATGGGCGCGATTTCTTCCGCAAGCTGTGGGAGGTTATTTCAAGCGGCGAAGTATGGCGAGGCGAAATTAAAAATCGTGCCAAGGACGGCAGCTACTACTGGGTTAACACGACGATTGTTCCCTTCGTTGATGAAGCGGGCAACCCTTATCAATATTTAGCCATACGCAGTGAAGTGACACAGCGGAAGCGGGCTGAGCAAGAGCTGAAGGAAATGATGGTTAAGGTGATTGAAATCCAAGAGGAAGAGCGAAAACGAATATCGAGAGAGCTGCATGACGGGATTGGCCAAAGTCTCTTTTCGCTGCTTATTCGGCTTGACCGCATCATCGGCGATCATGATGACATTTCTGAGCTGGGCGCGCTTCGCAGCGATGTATCTGGCGTGATGGAGGATATTCGTGGTTTGGCTTGGGAGCTGAGGCCATCGGTTCTCGATGATTTAGGTGTCGTTCCGGCAATAAGAACTTATGTGGACAATTATTCACAGCATTTTGGCATTCGATTGACGCTCACATGCAATTTAAAGAGCAGGCTGGGCATTATGAAGGAAACAGCTATTTATCGTGTCATTCAAGAAGCATTAACGAATATCGCGAAGTATGCTGATGTAGGCGAGGCTGAAGTGGTGGTTGAGGAGCTGGAGGAAGAGGTCGTCGTCAGCGTAACAGATCAAGGGCTCGGTTTCAGTCCTGAGCGCATCGGCCACGGTGTAGGCTTGTTCAGCATGGAGGAGAGAGCTCGCAGCATCGGCGGTTATTTGGATATTGTTTCGGAGCCTGGCAAAGGAGCAAAGGTGAAGCTTATTGTTCCTAAAGATAAGAATTCGGAAGGAAAAGGCGTAAACCTATAGGAGGAATTTCATGTATCGAATTTTCATCATAGAGGACGACGATAAGATTGCTTCAATACTCAAAAAAAATATGGATAAATACGGATTTGAGGCAGCCGTTGTTACACAGTTTCGAGAAATTATGCCGGAGCTGGAGGCTTTTGATCCGCATGTCATTTTGCTCGATATTAATTTGCCTTACTATGATGGTTATTATTGGTGCAGACAAATTCGAACACGTTCAAGCCTCCCTATTATTTTTATTTCTGCCCGTGCGGGCGAAATGGATCAAGTTATGGCTATAGAGAACGGCGGCGATGATTATATTACGAAGCCTATCCATTTGGATTTATTAATGGCAAAGGTGAAGAGTGTGCTAAGGCGAGCTTACGGGGAATATGCGACGTCCGGGTCTGCAGCTACAGAAACTGGCGTTGCCTCTCAAACAGGGGAGCTGTCAGCTGGCGACCTTCGTCTGTACTTGAACCGTAATGAGCTTGAATGGAGAGACTGCCGCATTGAGCTGACAAAAAACGAGCAGCTGCTGGCTGAATGCTTGATGAAGCGGCATGGCATGGTTGTTTCGCGCGAGCAGCTGCTTGAAGCGCTTTGGGACGATGTGCAATTCGTCGATGATAATACGCTTACGGTCAATGTGACCAGGCTTCGGAAAAAGCTGGAGGAGCTTGGGCTTCCTAAAGCGATTGAAACGGTGCGGGGACAGGGCTATAAGCTCGTAATCGAAAATGCAGTAGGAGAAACGTCACGATGAGAGGCTTATCGCTGGCGTTATTTTTACGTGATCGTCTGTTATTTATATTTATGGTTTGTTTAATTATTTTACTCGCCGTCAGCCTGCTTCTCCTTGAGCGTGAGCGATACCCAGGGTTAGTCGAGCTGGGTACGATTTATTATTTTATCGTCATTGCTTTATTTTTGCTAGGGACGTGGCTGGTCGTTGATTATTTGCGGCAGCGCACGTACTTTAAGCAAATGTTGGAGGCGATTGCACGGTCTGAAGAACTGCAAGCTTCAACAATCGTACAAGCTACAGTGACACAGGAGCAGAAGCTTGTCGCTAAAATGCTGGAGGAGCAGAGCAGGGCTTATTTGAACGAGCTTGGCAAATATCGAAGGCAGCAGGAAATACATAATCATTTTGTGCTGCAATGGGTGCATCATATGAAGACGCCTGTATCTGTCATCGATTTGCTCGCTCAGGAGGTTTTGCAGCAGAACTCGTCCTCGCAGCAGGAACAGCAGCAGCTGGCGCTAAGTATGCAGGAGGAATCCGATCGGATGACGCGGGGGCTTGAGATGATGCTGTATACAGCTCGTCTGGATAAGTTTGAAATCGACCTGCATGTCAAGCAGGTAGCGCTTCATGAGCTTGTGCGCTCGGTCATCAACGCCCATAAGAAGCTTTGCATCCGTTACTCCATTTTCCCTCGTGTCGAGGGGGAAGCATTCGTGGAAACCGATGAGAAATGGATGACCTTTGTGCTTAATCAATTTATTAGCAATGCAATCAAATATAGTAAAAGCAAAGAAGGCGGCAAAAAACTGCTTTTTCAATTGGATGCGTTCAGTGGCGGAGGAGGTAGGCTGCAGGTGATCGATGAAGGCATTGGTATTGCGCCGCATGATCTTCCACGCATCTTTGATCCTTTCTTCACAGGTGAGAATGGACGAACGGCGGGCGAGTCAACAGGAATGGGGCTTTATTTGGCTAAGCAGGTATGCAATCGGTTAGGTCATGAGATGACCGTTTCCTCGGTTCTCGGAGAAAGTACGACGGTCAGTGTCGCATTCAAACCGCGCGGCATTCATATTATGGGCAGCGGAGGTAACGGAAGCTCAGGTTAGGTGACAAACTTGTAAGGTTGGCAGGGTGTGAATGAAAGGGAAATCGATGGGTTTAACCTCTTCCCCTCGTCTATACTAACGGTAATGAAGCACATTACAGATAGATCTGGGGAGGAACAAAGCAATGAGCGTACTAAAAGCAGAAGGGCTTGGCAAAATATACAGCAGTAAAGGCAACGTCGCTTACAAAGCGCTTGAGGATATAGAGCTTCAAGTGGAAGCGGGAGAATTCGTAGGGGTAATGGGGCCCTCAGGCAGCGGAAAAACAACTCTGCTGAATTTATTGTCCACGATCGATCGTCCAACCTCTGGTCAAATTGAAATCAACGGCGTAAACCCAAGCAAGCTAACGGATAAGAAGCTGGCCTTATTTCGCCGCCGCGAGCTCGGTTTCGTCTTTCAGGATTTTAACTTGCTAGACACATTATCGATCAAGGAAAACATCATTTTGCCGCTCGTAATGGAGGGCATGGCACCGAAGCTAATTGAACAAAAACTGGATTCGCTCGCTGAATTGCTGCAAATCAAACAAATCTTGAATAAGCGGACGTATGAGGTGTCTGGCGGTCAGAAGCAGCGCGCAGCAATCGCCCGTGCTATTATTCATCAGCCTTCGCTCGTGCTTGCAGATGAGTTGACGGGCAATCTCGATTCCAAATCAGCGAAGGATGTTATGGATTCCCTGAAGGACATGAATGAGCGTTTTAAGGCGACCGTATTGATGGTAACGCATGATCCATTCTCTGCGAGCTACTGCCAGCGCATCGTATTCATCAAGGACGGCAAGTTTTTCTCGGAAATTCGCCGCGGCTCGAACAGGCAAGCGTTTTTCCAACAAATATTAGATGCGCTCAGCGTGCTGGGAGGTAATTTCGATGACGTTCCGTTCGCTCGCGCTTAGTAATATTCGGGGCAACTGGCGGTCGTACAGCGCATTTTTCCTGAGCAGCGTCTTTTCCGTTATGATCTTTTATATTTATGCAGCGTTTCTATACCATCCAGAAGTAACGAGCGGCCACATTATGGCGGCATCAAAAATTCGTACAGGCATGGTGTTTTGTGAATATATTATCGTCATATTCTCGTTTTTGTTTGTGCTCTATTCTAATTCAGCATTTCTCAAAACGAGGCAGCAGGAATTTGGTTTGTTCTCTTTATTCGGGATGACAAAAGTTCAGCTTCGAAAGCTTGTTATTTATGAAAATGCAGCCATCGCTGCGCTGGCCATCGCTGTAGGCATCGGTCTTGGCATGCTGTTCAGCAAGCTGTTTTTTATGGCTCTAACGGTGCTTCTTAATTTGCAGGAAGCGATATCTTTTGCGGCTCCAATCAAAGCCATTGGCTTAACGGCAGGCGGTTTTTTTGTTCTGTTCATGCTGATCTCCATTTGGACAGCGCTTCGCATTGGACGAACTGAGATTATTGATTTGCTGAAAGCGGCTCGCAAGCCAAAAGGACAGCTCGTATTCTCGCCTTGGCTGGTTGCTGTGTCTGTCGTTTGCTTATCGGCTGCATATGGCATGGCTCTGGTTATGAACGACGGAAATTTCATGCTGCTAGCCTTGCCAATACTAATTACTGTCGTTATCGGGACGTACTTTCTCTTTACTCAGCTGAGCATTTTACTGCTCCGCTATATTCAAAAAAGATCATCGATATATTATAAACGGACCAATATGATCGTGTTTGCACAGCTCGGCTATAAGATAAAGGATAATGCGCGTATTTTATTTATTGTATCTATTCTTAGTGCAATCGTTATGACTGCCCTTGGGACGGTATATGTGATGAACATCGGTGCCAAAAAAAATATGATAGAATACTCTCCTTTCTCCCTAGCTTATAGTGAAAAAGGCTTGAATACACATGAGGTTATTGACCCAGGTAAGCTTAGACAAGTAGTCAAAGAGGACGGCTACAAAATTGTTCGTGAAGCAAAGGCAGCTGGCGTACTGTTGAATCGCTTTTCGGTTAAATGGGGAGACGAAAAGGCGCGTGATTATGATTATGATGCTTTGGTTATTTCAGCTACCGACTACAACAAGCTTGCAGCATTGACGGGTCAGCCGAGCATTCAGCCTGAGAATGGCAAGCTAACGCTTATAAAGTCCTATTTATCAAAAGGAAGAGAACAAGCAGGTACTGTAAAAGGCAGCATTAACGGTAAGGAAACGGCATTCGATATTAGCGGCTCGGTACAAGCGCATGTAATGAATTATCTCGATAGCAACTATTTTACTTTCGTAATGGATGATTTTTCCTACATGCAGCTGCTATCGAGTGTGCCAGAAGATGAGCTTTATGTGATGTATGGCTATGAATTAAGCAATTGGGAGAAAACAGCAGCTACGGTTGAGAAGCTTAGCAAGCTTGTGCCAGAACAATTTCAATCCCAAACCGATTTTAGCCGTGTAAAAACGCTGCAAGAAATGAATCAAACGGTTTCTTTGACTTTATTCATCGGTATGTTCATTAGTTTGCTATTCTTCATTGCTTCGGGAAGCATGATTTATTTCAAGCTGTTCACCGAGCTGCAAGAAGACCAAACCCAGTTTAAAGCTTTAGTCCGCATCGGCATGACGAAGGGGGAGATTCGCAAAATCGTTGTCACGCAGGTCGGCATCGTTTTCTTTGTTCCCGTCATTGTTGGCATATGCCATGCTTTGTTCGCGATGAAAGCACTCGACAACATTATGGAATCATCTAACTGGATTTATTCTTTTGTCGTTATTGGCATTTATATCGTGATGCAGACGTTGTATTTCATAACCGCTTGCAGCAGCTACATGAAGAGCATGCTTCGCGGTGCGAACGCATAATAAAATTAAAAAAACGGCTTTTCCTCAGAAAATGAGGAGAAGTCGTTTTTTTTATGTTCATATGAACATTTAGAAGCAAGTGAAAGAGCTGATTCTCCGTAAATCTATACCGGTGTAACCCCATGATCTTCCGAACCAACGGAAACCGGAGACAGATGTACGTCCAACAAATACAGGGAAAAACCAGAAACCATGACCATTATCCAACCATACGTAAGTGTTGCGGAACAAACAGCCGGAGATAGCGCCTGGATCAATCGCAAAAGGCGTAACAGCAGGCTGCGGCGGCGTGAATTGTGGTGGCGGAGCGGTCGGACCCGACATACCTGGTTGACCTTGTTGTCCTGGTCCCATCGGTCCTTGTGGACCTTGTGGACCTTGCGGTCCAAACGGTCCGAAAGGCCCCATCGGTCCCATTGGCCCCTGAGGGCCTATTGGAGGCATAAATGCCATGCAAAATCACTCCTTATCAATTGGGCTAATGCATGTTATGCAGAAATACCTAGCAACGATTGGGCGAACGATCATTGTCAGCGATTCAATCTGAAAAAAGTTAAAAATGCGATTGGAGCGGAGTACCGATTATAGCGATGTTTAATCTAGAGGAATCAAACCTGTTTCCATTCCATGTCAGCAGATTCTCTACATAACCGAGCGTATCAGCGTTTGTAGGTCCAATGATGCGCTGAAGAGCCTGCAGATCGAAGGATGCCCGGTTCTCGGCAGTTATGATTGGATTTAATGCTGCGATAGCCAGCACTTCGCCTTGCAGAGGCTGCTTCAGCATTCCGTTTTCGTTGTAATAAGTGGCTAAATAAGCGGCCCCTTTGCTGCTTATATCAATGATAAACAGCAAATCAAGCTGAGCACTTGATACCGATACTTTGTACATATCTTCATACTGGACGCGAAACTTGTATTGTTGATTGTAGCTGTCTGAATCAAACAGCATGTGGAGCGCATGGTGAGCGAAGGAGTAAATGTAAAAAATGCCGTAACCGCCGCTTCCTCCGGAATCGATGCTGATCAAAATGTCAGATATTTCATTTTTATCAAAGTCGCCCAGCAGCAGGACAGCGTTATAACCGGCATTATTTTGTAAAGGAACGACTGTGCGCTGCTGTGAATACCCATCTTGAATAACTAGCGTAATATGATCTGCGAATATACCGGATGGTCCATCCGGTTTATGGCCAAATAAATAAATCTGATCAGGTATACCGTCACCAGTTACATCTCCTTGTTTCATGTCGAGCAAATATTCGTCTGTTGCTAACCGATCTGGCTGGTACCTATGTGTATGGAAAGACGAGTGCATAACTATTCCTCCAAGCCTAAAATACATGGTTTCTGTCTATACCTATGCCAATCCCTTGCGATTGGACTGTGCGAATGCCTAGAAGCGGGCAAACAAAAAGCAAGCTTTCGTTTGAAAAGAGAGCATTCAGGCATTACATATTGCAAGATGATTAGGCAACACTAATGCGGACTGATGTCTATATACTTAAGGAGGTGCAGCTTTTTTATGAAGCACTTAATCGTCTATTGTCATCCTAATCCAGACAGCTTTAATAACGCCATTGTGGATGCTTTTATTGGATCATTAAAGGAGCAAGGCCATGAGGTCGTCGTCCGAGATTTGTACGCGATGCGATTTGACCCTGTGCTCAAAGCCAGCGATTTTGAGGCGCTGCGCGAAGGCAACACACCTATGGATATTAAAACGGAGCAAGAGCATGTGAAATGGGCGGATGCGTTTACGATGGTATATCCTATTTGGTGGACGGGGCTGCCTGCACTTATTAAAGGCTACATTGATCGGGTATTCTCGTATGGTTTCGCTTATGCCTATGGTGAGGATGGAACGATCAGCAAGCTGCTTGCGGGCAAGAAGGGGCTTATTATTAATACACATGGAACGCCTTCGGAGATTTACAGCCAGACTGGCATGTACGATGGGCTGAAAAAAACTTCGGATACGGGTATTTATGAATTTTGCGGCATCAAGTCAGTTGGTCATATATTTTTTGGCAGCGTGCCGCAAATTGATGATGCAGCCCGAAAGAAGATGCTCGAAGAAGTGCGGGGCAAGGCAGTCAGCTTGTTCGAATAGAAAGCCAAGAAAAGCTGGTCGCAACGATGCGATCAGCTTTTCCTTTTTTTAAAGCATGCTTGTCCTGTCCGAGGTTGAGGAGTATCATATAGTCCAAAAGCCTAAATGTATAGAATTGGAGATTTGGAATGAGAATCGGCATTCGCACCAAGATATTCACAAGCTTCTCTGTAGTAATCATTGTTTCGCTGACGATAGTTAGCGTGTTGTGGTACAACAAATATTATGATAGCCAGCGCGAATCGGCCGAGAGCTTTATGTCCCGTACCATTTTGGATGCAAATAAAAGCTTCGAGCTTACTCTCAAGGACATCGATTATATTAGTACGATTATTTCTCTCAACCACCCCAACGTGATTGATGTGCTTTTGCCTGATCCTTCTGAAAGTTTAATTAATCGACTCGAGAAGGATCGTAAGCTTGATAACTTCATTTCTAGTTTATATGGCTACAAATATTACATATCGAGCATACAAGTAGCGAGTTTGGGAGGTCGCAGCTATTCGCAGGGGGCCACGGTTCCAACCAATGAATTTATGGAGTCAAGCTGGTTCGAGCAGCTTCTAGAGCAAAGAGGGAACAAAATATTTATTACGACTCATTCCAATAAAAAACTTAATTATGTGTCTTCCTATGTGAACCAAAACGTTGTTTCTATTGCGAGGGCAATCATGGACGGCTCGGAGGCGGCAGGTTACGTCATGGTTGATTTCAGTTATGAGGTTGTTGAGCGTATATTCAATACCCCGCTGCCTAATAAAAGTCAGCTGTTTCTGATTGATGAAAAAGGGAATTTTGTCTACTCGCCGCGCAATAAGGATATTAATCAGCCGATTTCAGATACAGCTTATGCAGATGTGCTCCCTGAGCTGAAGGGCAGCTCGGGCAAGATAAGTATGAACATAAACGGTGAGAAGCATCTTGTTATTTATCATACATCCGATTTTACAAATTGGACGACAGTGGGGCTAATTCCACAGGGTGAGCTGCTCGCAGAGAGCAGAAAAGCAGCCAATACGATTATGATTATTCCTATGGTGACTCTCATTGTTGCCCTTTTTGTTGCTACGATTTTGTCCAACCAAATTACGATTAATATCGGCCGTTTAAGGCAGGCCATGAAGAAGGTCAGTGAAGGCAATTTATCTGATCCTATTGCCATTTCATCAGGCGATGAGGTGGAGGAGCTGAGCGATGGCTTTAACGCGATGGTTACCAACTTGCGGCTGCTGCTTGATGATGTGAAGCAAACGGAGGAGCAGAAACGGATTCTTGAGTTTAAAGCGCTTCAGGCGCAGATCAATCCTCATTTTTTATTCAATACACTAAATCAAATCAAATGGCTGGCAGATGTACAGAAAGCCGACAATATTAAGCAGCTTGTTACCTCTCTCGTTACACTCCTGCATAGCAGCATGGGCAAAGGCGGAGAGTATGTTACCGTTCAAGAGGAACAGCAATATTTGGAGCATTATTTGAATATTCAGCAGTTTCGTTATTACGATAAGTTTGTCGCTGTATTCGACATTGAGGAAGAGATTTTGCAGGTGCGTATGTTGAAGTTTTTGCTGCAGCCTATCGTTGAGAATGCCCTCATTCATGGCTTAGAGCCGCTTAAGGGAAGAGGACAGCTCACGGTTAAAGGATATGAGGATGATGGACATATCGTAATACAGGTGTCAGACAATGGTGTAGGCATCGAGCAAGAGCGGCTGGAAACTATTTTTAATAAAGTCACTGAAAAAAATCGGTCTAGATTTAGCGGTATTGGGCTTGTAAATGTACAGGAGAGAATGAAGCTCCATTATGGAATGGGCTATGGCCTGCAAATCGAGAGCGTGCCCGGTTTATTCACGACGGTAACCGTGCGTATTCCGATTGAAGTGAAGGGAGACAAAAAGCATGATTAATGTTTTGCTGGTCGATGACGATCTGCCTATGTTGAGCAAGCTGAAAAACATCATGAACTGGGAAGCGGGCAGCTTTCATTTATGCGGAGAAGCCAGCGGCGGCTATGCAGCGATCAAGCTTCTGGATGAACGCAAGCCTGAAATCGTCATTACGGACATGAGTATGCCGGGAATGGATGGTTTAGAGCTGATCAGTTATATGGAGGAGCATTATCCGCATATTCAAGTGATAGCGATCAGCAGCTACAGCGATGTTCATTATGTGAAGAACAGTATGAAAAAGGGCGCTGTCGACTATATTTTGAAGCATGAGCTGGATGCAGAAACATTGGCTGCTGCCCTTGCAAGCGCACGGGAGCGGTTTGCGATAGAGCAGGAGGAGCAGGCGAAGACGCTGGATTTGCAGCGGCAAATTCAGCAGAATCAAACGACGCTGATCAGGGGGATCATTCGAAGTCTTGTTCAGTACACGTACAATAGCGAAGAAGAGCTTCTCGTGCAGATGGACAAGCTTGATTTAGCTCTGAACCTGCGGATGCTCACCGTTGTCGTTGCAGAGTGGGACAGCCGGGGCATGCTTCATGATAAATATAACGCCAAAGAGCTTGACTATATTATGGGCACTTTTATGGATATTACAGACAATATCCTTGCAGATACAGGAAACGCTTATATGACGCCGATCGAAAATGGGAAGTTTGCTATTTTATTTTCATTTGATACGAACAGCAAATTTATTTGGCACACGATTATATCGGAAGCGCTCTCCCGAATCAGATTGAGCGCCAAACGGCAGCTTAACCTCATGTTAAGCTTCAGCGTAAGTGAAATGTGCAGCAAGGTGAATGTGCTGCATGAATACTTCAATGAGGCGGATAAAGCGCTGCAGGAGAGGTTTTATGAAGGCGGCGATGTCGTCATTTGGCCGGGGATACAGCGAAAGGCAGGGGCTGACTCTGGTGCAAGCTTCTCCGTTGATGTGAAGCTGGAGCGAACATTGCTGTCGCTTCTCGCAGCATCCAATGAAAAGGATCTGGTCATCAAAATCGAAGAGCTGTTTACTCGAATGAATGAAGCGCGTGCACCGCATAAAACGGCACAAATGGTTGCGGTAGAACTCATTCATCTTGTTAATCGCAAGGCGAAGGAAGCTGGCATTGCAGATCAGGATTTGTTCGAAGGCGACCAGAATCCTTATCTGGCGATTGGTAAATTTGATACGCTCTCCGATCTGAAGGAATGGATTGTTGGGGTGTATAAGAAGCTTGTCGAGGCGCTTCGTCCGTATGTGCATGACAATCTTTATTCTGAAAATACCCGCCGTACTATGGAGTGGGTGCGGAAAAAATTCTCAGAGCCAATCGCTTTGCAGGAGGCCGCAGATGTCATTGGAGTCAATTCCTCTTATTTGAGCCGAATGTTCAAGGAGGAATGCGGTCAAGGTTTCGCTGATTATGTCAACCATGTGCGAGTGGAGCAAGCTAAGCTGCTGATCAGGTCAGGCGATGTTGATTTAAAGGATGTTGTGAAGCAGGTTGGCTTTAACAATTACAATTATTTCTTTACGGTATTCAAAAAAATTACTGGAAACACGCCAATCGAATATGAAAAACAACAAAAATAAGATTATTTGAGTGAAAAGTAAAAAAGATAGAGTAAATGTAAAAATAATGGAGTCCACGTGTGGGCTCTTCTTTTCTATGATGAAGAGGCAAGATGACAAACATACATCTAAGGGGAGATGGAACAATGAAAAAATTATCTTTTAGATTTGCGCTTGTATTGGCATTATCCATTTGTTTAGCATTGACGGCTGCTGCTTGCGGCAGCAAAAACACAGACACAAACAACGGCAAGAATAGTGGATCAACTTCTACGGAACAGCAAACGGTTACTTTCTGGTCTTGGGTTCCTACGGATGTACAAGCAGAGAAAGCGATTGCGGCATTTGAAGCAGCTAATCCGAACATTAAAGTAGATTACTGGCGCGGCGAGCAAACAGACTTTCAGAAGAAGCTTCAAGTAGCGATGGCTGCTAACGAAGGACCGGATCTTCTTGGTATGCAGGTTGGAGGCATGCTGAACCAATATGCCAATACGCTTGAGCCTATCGAAGCGCTTGCAGATACAAATTGGGGTGCTGGCTGGCAGGACAAGTTCGTTAAAGCTTCTATCGATCAAGTAAGAGCAAAAGACGGCACAATGGTTGCGCTGCCGCTTAACTTGACTGGCCAAGAATTTGTTCTTTACAACAAAACGATTTTTGATAAATTGGGCATTACAAAAGTGCCGGCAACGTATGAAGAGTGGTTGTCTGTTAATGCGACTATTCGTGAGAAAGGCAACGGCATCGTGCCTGTAGCTTTCGGAGCGAAGGACATTTGGCATGACGTTGATATGTTCGTAGCGCTTAGCAATCAATTCGCGCCAGGCAAAATCTATGAAGCAGAGCAAGGCAAAGTAGCTTGGACCGATCAAGCTTTCGTCGATACGATGACAGCATGGAGCAAGCTATTCACAGATAAAGTAATGCAAGACGGAGCTTTGGGCTTGTCTACTTACCCAGATGCTCGTGACCAATACTTCTATTCTGGTAAAGCAGCGATGTTCTTGACTGGTTCTTGGCATGCAGGCTTCAGCCTTCCAGGCGGAGAGAAAGACGGAACAGCGATTGAAAACGATGAAACGGGCATTTTCTTGCTTCCGCAAATCGGACCAAACGAATCCAAAGCGGTTGCCAGCGTAGATACAGCACTTTCAATCAACAAAAACTCCAAAAACAAGGAAGCGGCTTGGAAGCTGCTTGAGTTTATGACACAAGGCGAAGGCCAACAAATTATGGCTGATTTCATTCAAGGATCACCAGCTAAGATTGGCGTTGAAATTCAATCGCTTGATCAATTTAAATTCGAATCCGAGCGTGAAGCGATCAAAACGGTAAACGATGCAATCGAAAATGCAGTAGGCAAACGCCTGCTTGATTACCCTGAGCTTACGAATGCGATTGGTGTAGCGATGCAGGATGTTGCAGCAGGTAAAAGCATTGAAACCTCGCTTAAAGATATCCAGAAGGTTTCCGATGGTATTGACCGCAAGTAAATTCGAATTTTTAGCAAGCAATAAGTTTTAGAGCAGATAAAGAGCATGGATATGCGTGTTGGTATTCATGCTCTTTCTTATACTCAAAACCTTATATTTGATAGGTAAATGAAGGGGTGATACACCATGAACGGCAATCGTTCTGTTCTTTCCGGCTGGAGAGCTTATTTATATATTTTACCAATTCTTATCGTATCGGGTTTATTTTTGTACTATTGCATAGGATTTACGGTTTATACGAGCTTTCATTCTTGGAACGGCATTGACTCGGAGATGAAATATATCGGCTTTGATAACTATATCAAGCTGTTTGACGATAAGTCTTACCATATCGCACTGCGCAATAATCTCGTGTTCTTTATTTTTACAGTTGGCATTCAAGCGGCGCTTGGGTTAATGCTGGCGATACTGCTTCGCGCGAAGCTGCGAGGCCATTCTATCTTCAGATCGGTCTATTTCATACCGACCATTATGGCACCGATCATTATTGCGGCTATATTCCGAATCATTATGGATACAAACTTCGGCAGTCTGAATGAAGGATTGCGCGCTTTGGGGCTAGATTTTCTAGCTGTATCCTGGCTTGGCGATCCCAAATATGCGCTCATGTCGATCATTATCGTCAATATTTTTGAATGGATGGGCTTTAGTATGACGCTTYATTATTCAGCGCTTCTAGCCATTCCAGATGAAATCTATGAATCTGCCAAAATTGACGGCTCTGGCTTTTGGAGGACGCTGTTCAAAATTACGGTTCCGCTCGTTGGCGGCACAACGTCTACACTCGTCATTCTTGGCATTGTCGGCTCGCTCAAAACGTTCGATATCGTATCGCTGCTTACTGGCGGAGGTCCAGGGCGCTCAACAGAGTTTCTGACTACGTACGTGTATAAGAAGGCGATTGAGGAGTTTAATGGCGGGATGTCGGCTGCTGCGGGAGTCACCATTCTCATCATCGCTCTCATACTTGCCGTGCTGCAAATTCAGTATACGAACCGTCAACAACGTGATTTATAACCGTAAGGGGTGAGCTCAAATGTTTATTAATTTACGTAAATTAGATAAATGGATCATTCAAGCCGTGTTAGCCATAGTTGCGGTCGTTTGGTTGTATCCGCTTGTACAATCCGTCATTAAATCGCTTGGCATCAATGGGTTTGGCAATTATCTTGCCGTTATCAATCACTCAAAGGTCAATTATTTCCTTGTCGTTTTCAATAGCTTTTTTATCGCGGTATGCACAACTCTCGCAGTAGGTTTGCTAGCTACACTGGCTGCGTATGCCTTCTCAAAAATGCAATTCAAGATGAAAAACGTCCTGTTTTATTCGCTGGTTGCCTGCTTGGCTATTCCTGCGACAGCGGTTATGTCACCGCTCTTTTTTACAGCAAAAACACTTGGCATTATGAATAGCTATTCAGGCGTCATTTTGCCATTGGTTGCATTCAATGCACCGTTCATGCTTCTTATTCTCAAAAACTATTTCGATTCCATTCCGAATGCGATTCTGGAAGCGGGCATGATTGATGGCTGCACATCCTTCCGAATGTACAGAACGATCATGATCCCGCTTGGCATACCTGCTATTATTAATATTGCAGTGCTTACATTTATCTACTCATGGAATGACTATATCATTCCGCTGCTCCTCATTCGTGATGAAAAGATGTATACCGTTACGCTGGCTACGCAATTTTTTACGGGTACAACAAATCAGACGCCAGAAATGGTCGCACAGCTTTATGCAGCGCTTATTTTAATGACTATTCCTTCCATTATTGTTTATATGTTCGGTCAGAATGCAATGAAATCAGGCTTAACGGCAGGCGCAGTAAAAAGCTAATTAATGAGCTAGTAGATAAGCTGGAGGAGGACTATTATTATGGCTAAAAATATACCATCTATCGGACTGCCGCATCATGGCGGCGCATCGTATTTGAATCCGCTGAAGATCGGAGAGGGCGCAGGGCAGCAGGAACCGCTGACGCTCGTGCATCCCGATCCTTACCTTTTGAAATTTAACGGTCGTTATTATACCTATGCAACCGCGAAAGCTGGTGTAGTTGTGCTGCGCTCCAGTGATCTTGTAAGCTGGGAGCACTTAGGCTATGGATTTCAGCTGGAAGGGCATAAGGAATATTGGGCGCCAGCCGCTGTATATGAGAATGGCCGTTTTTACTTATACGTATCATCAATGCCGATTACGGAAGATGATGTGCATGAAGAGCGATTGATGGTTGCCGTTTCAGATACGCCGGAAGGCCCATTTGAATACGTGCGAACGTTTTATGACACGTTTTCATTGGATGCGCATGTTGTGAAGGACGAGCAAGGCGATTATTATATGTTTTACTCCAATAATGAATTTTCAGGCGTAGATCGTGATCGTGCGGGCACAGTCATCCTGGTCGATAAAATGCTGGATATGGTTACGCCAGCCGGTGAACCTCAAATTGTCGTATTGCCTACTATTGATGAGGAAATCTATGAGGAAAATCGGTTTGGCGACGGCCGTGACTGGCATACGATCGAGGGTGCTTTTTATTTAAAGCGCGGCACGAAGCATTATATGATGTACAGCGGAAATGCGTATGTACGTCCGAATTATTTTTTAGGTTATTCGGTGGCAGACGGCAGCAAAGGCCAGCCGCTTCATGAGCTGGAATGGAACAAGTATCCTTCCGATGATCAATATGAGCCGCTTCTTCGCAAAAATGATGGCGTCGAGGGCGTAGGCCACAATTCCGTCGTTAGAGCTCCAAACAATGTGGATTCATGGGTATTTTACCACGGCCGGAATGCTGACGATGTTCTTGACATGGACCGTGAGCAGCGGACGATGCGAGCAGATCCTCTGCTTTGGAGCGGTGATCGGATCTATATTGCCGGCCCGACTTATACGCCGCAGACAGCGCCGGCGCAGCCAACATTCCGTGATCTGTTTGACGGCAGTGAAGAAGGTCTTGGCGAGTTGTGGCAAGCAGCTGCGGGCAACTGGACAAGAGCAAATGGCGAAGCCCTTCAGACAAGCCGTGCTGTTATCGCCGGAGCGGTCACGAAGTCTGCATACAGCCACTATGTTCTTGAAGCTAGCGTGAAATGGTCGAAGGATCATACTGGCGGTTTATATGGTATTTATGCCGCATATCAAGACGAAAGCAATTACGTGTCGGTCTTATTGGATGTCGGACGTAGAGTACTGCGTGCTCATGCCGTCTATAAAGGGATTCAGCATGAAGCTATCGAGCATGCTTTGCCAGAGAGCTTTAACTTCGCCGTATACCATTTGCTGCGTGTGGATAAAACAGGAGACAACTATCGTATTCAGCTTGATGAGGTTACGGTAATAGATAAGCGATTCCCGATTGCCAGCGGCAGCGTAGGTTTGCAAACGCGCTATACAGCTGCTTCATTTGCAGGTTTTGAGGTTACGCGTCATTTCGCATTAACGGATGCGAGCAGCACTGCATTCGCTGAGCAGCTTGAGCGGACGAGCGGCGTTGGCATCTGCCGTGTCAGCGGCGGCGAGCTACACTGCAGCAGCAAGCAAGGGCTGCGTACAGCTTGGTTATTGGACAAACTAGGTGATGCTGCCTTAGGTGAGGATTACCGTTTTGATACCGATATTCTCGTGAAGCGTGGTTCCGAATATGGCGTCTATGCCGCTTATACGGATGAGCGCAACTCAGTAGAAGCGGTATTGAATCGTACAGCCGGTTCCGTAACCGTATCGTCATGTATGGATGGGGAGGCATCTGTCTTATCCAGCGTTACTTTAGATGCGGCAAACTTCGATTGGACAGTCTGGCATACGCTTTCGAGTACGGTCGTTAACGGCTGCTTGACCATTCGTCTGGACGATCAAGTCGTATTTGCAGGTGCTGTATCCTGCCTTGCAGGCTTGCCTGGTCTGGTGGGCGCAGGTGAAGCTTCATTCCGTGAAACGCGGTATACGATGCTTTAATAAGTGAATGTTGACATGATGGTTTATGAAATATTGAGTCTGTTTCTCTAGGTCGCCATTGACATAGAGGGACGGGCTCTTCTTTTTTTTATAGCAAATCTATTAATTTTTTGTGAGTTTTAATAGCAAGGAGATTATTTTGGCTACGACTGGGAAAGAATAGAGGTGAAGGTCATTAATAGAACGATGGGAATGATCGATATGATGAATGTTCATTGGCGCCTTGCTGAGCTGTGGCTGCTGCAGGAGAAACGGAGCTTAACGGAGCAAGAAAGCTCAGAGCTAAACGCCTGCATGAAATTGAATGCCAAGTATGCACAAAGACTTGCCGAACAATATAATTTTGGCTATATGGCGAGCATGACAGGTGATGAGGTTTGGCTTCAGGAAATCGCAGTCGAAATTGACAAGCTGGAGAGAACTCATGAATGCAAGCGTCCTTTGTTTTTTGAAGGCAAAACGGAAAAGTAAGCAAGAAACGGCTTATTAATGAGCGTGTATTGGTATGAAAAAAGAAATCGTCAAACTATCATTCACTAGTAATAAAGCTAGAATATAGGTTATTATGATAGTGACGAATCACATGTAGGGCATCCTAATTAAGAGGTGATAGGTTATGGCTTTTCAGTCCGCAAACATCTTTGTGAATTTACCGATTAAAGATTTGAATAAGACAGTCGATTTTTTTACTAAATTAGGGTTTGAGTTCAACCCCCAATTTACGGATGAGAAAGCTACCTGTATGATCATCGGACCTAATATTTTTGCTATGCTGCTGGTTGAGCAATACTTCCAAACGTTTATTGATAAAGAAATTGCAGATTCATCGAAAACAGCTGAGGTCATAGTGGCTTTGTCCGCCGAAAGCAGAGAGCAAGTGAATGAAATCGTGAATAAGGCTTTGGAAGCAGGCGGTAAACCTGCTAAAGATCCAATAGACCATGGCTTTATGTATAACTGGAGCTTTCAAGATATAGATAATCATCTATGGGAACTGGTGTATATGGACCCAAGTGCGATTGAACAAGGGTAAGCGGAATAATGCAGGGGCTGTCTTAAACGTAGATTTATCTGCGTTTTGGACAGCCCCTGCTTTGTTTTGTTAATGGAGCTTAGACTGCGTGAATCCCTAAGCGCTGCTCTGCTGACTTTGTTTCATCCGCTGAAGAGGCTGGCTTCGCCAGCGCCCGAAAGCAAATAGCTCTGATTGGTCTTGGCAGTGTATCGCCTTCTATTTTCTCTAAGCCTCTTAAGGCGGAAAGCCAGCGGCGGGCAGCATCATTGGAGGAATTTAATTGAAGCTGCTCGGACAGCACCAAGAAGCCAGGCTCCTCTAAGCCTGCAACGCCCTCCGCTGCCGGAAG